>NZ_JBXWNR010000006.1:0-231687 GCF_059610465.1 Ruegeria sp. CDSC085
TTCTGCGCAATCATCATCGACATCTTGCCGGTCGCTCGGGTGTAGCCATCCGCCATCATCCCCGCACTGCCTTCATGAGCACAGTCCCAGAACATGATCCCGGCCTTCGGGAACAAATCAGAGATCGGCATCATCGCAGATCCAATGATCCCAAACGCATGCTCAATCCCGTGCATCTGCAGAACCTTAACAAACGCCTCTTCCGTCGTCATCTTCATGTGGGTGATTCCTTATCTTTTCAGGACGCTGAAGCCCCTGTGAGTTACAGTATTTCGTCTTTGAGGTAGTAGCCGACATACGCCATGCGTTGTCCCAGACGGCGAAACGGCGTCAGGATGCCGTGGCTCGGCAACGGGGACGTGAAGATCGGCAGATCAAATGCCTTGTCCTTCTTGCCTGCAACCAGCTGCGCCATGCGTCGTCCGGCCTGAGCCGAGTACATCACGCCATTGCCGCCGTAACCCATGGCGTAGAACACGTTCTGCTCAGGATCCGGCCGGAAAATGCGCGGCATCATATCGTGGCTGACATCAACCCAGCCCCACCAGGAATAGTCGAGGTTGATATCCTTTAGCGCCGGGAACTTGCGGGCAAGTCCCTTCTTCAGCATGTCCAGATGTTTGCCGTTCTCGGCATCACGCCCTGTCACCGCGCTGCGGCTGCCGATCTGCATCCGATTGTCCGGCAAAAGGCGGTAATAGTGGCGCAGCGTTCGGGTGTCCGTCAGGGGGGATTTGGTCTGGATACCGCATTCATCCAGCTCGGCCTGTGTCAGAGGTCGTGTCACCATCGAGTTTGACAGGATTGGCATCAGGCGGTGCCTGGTGCGGGTGTTGAGACCCGGCGGAGTATAGCCCGCCGTTGCTAAGGCAACGGATTTCGCGCGCACAATACCACCCGGTGTATGCAAGTGATGTACTCCGCCTTTGGTCTGCCATCCCATGACCGGGCTGCCGGTGTGGATTTTCACGCCCAGCCTGCGCGCCATGCTGACATAACCGAAGGCCAGCTTGCCGGCGTGGATGCAGGTTCCGTCTGGTTCCCACATCGCGCCTGCGGCCTCCATGTCCCGCACATGTTTTTCATGCAGCTCATCTCGGGACAGGATACGCGAACCATAGCCGAACACATCGTTCAGCAACTTGCTCTCTTTCTTGAGCGACGACATGACTTTTTCACGATGCGCGATGTAGTAATGGCCGCCCGGCTGCGGATCACAATCGATTTCATCCGACGAGATCAGATCGTTGAACAACTCGAAAGCTTCAGTGACTTCGGCATGCATGCCTTTGGCCACATCTGTGCCCCAGCGCTGAATCCATTGCGACCGTTTCAGCCGCCCGGATGAGATCTGGGCCTGCCCGCCATTGCGGGTCGAGCATCCCCAGGCCACGGTATTTGCTTCAAGAACAACCGCTTGGATACCGTGTTCCTTGGCAAGGTGAATGGCAGTGGACAGGCCGGTATATCCCGACCCGATCACCACGACATCCGCATCCAGATCACTGGAGATCGGTCCGTCATCAGCCGGAGGTGTTCCGGCCGTTCCTATCCAATAGGTTGGCGCATGGTCGCGATTGTGACCCGGACCCGCATCCATGATGGGGTCATACTTTGGATCATAGCTGGCTTTGGGCCAGTGACGCGGGATGCTGTGGTCCACCATTCTTGTTTTTCTCCGAGGCTACGCGCAAGGCGGCGGATCAGGCTTTGAACATTGGGCGTGTCTTGCGAAGCGCCTGTTTTACGACGATCTTCCCGTCACGCACGGTAAACAGGTCTGCGCCTTCAGCTTCGACCCGCATACCGTCGGCATCGGTTCCCGAAAAGGTCCACTCGGACACGGCGCGATCGCCCTGGACAAAATGACTGTGGTGATCCCAGTGTGCGTCCTTCATGCCTGCCCAGACGCCTGAGAAGGCAGCGGCGATAGCTTCAGAACCTTCGACTTTGTTGCCGTATTTCTCGTCACCAGCCACGGTGTAGAACACGCAGTCATCGGCGAAATGGGTCATCACACCTTCGATGTCGTGACGGTTGAACGCGTCGAACGTGTCTGCCAGGTCCTGCGCAGTGAGGGTATTGCTCATGGTCTTGTCTTTCGTGGTTTTTCAGTTGGATGTTTCGTCGTCCCGGTATGGAACGACGAGCGTGGGGATATCTGCACGGCGAAGCACACGCTTGGCGACTGTGCCAAGGAACGTGTGCGAGAATCCGTGATCGTGGGCGCCCAAAACGATCAGGTCGCAATTGAGCTGATGTGCGCGTCGCAGAATCACTTCGGCGGGGTGTCCGTCGATGATTTCGATCGTTTCGATCTGATCCTGGATACCGCGATCAGCTTCGGGTAATGCAGCCCAGAATGCCTTTTGCCGCTCGGTCAGCACCGCCTTGACGTGGTCATGACGCGCTTTCAGAGCTTCATTGCGCGAGCCTGTATCTTGCATGAACATGCGAAGAGTTATCAGCGCGTCGTCGCTGAGGGGCTCGGAGACGTGCAAAACATGTAATTTTGCCCCTGTTGACGCGGCCAGGCTGGCCGCGTGCTTTAGGGCATAGGTGGAATTTCGCGACAGATCTGTCGCGAAAAGGATCTGCGTAATTGTTTGTTTCATGGTTTCAGTTCCCTTTTCCGTTCATTCGCGCCTAGTAACCGAACACGCGCGGCAGCCAGAGCGATATCTCGGGGAAGAACGCAATGATGAAGATCGCAATCGTGTTGATGAAGGCGAACGGCAGGGCGCGTAACGAAATCTCTTCAATCGAGATCTTCGATATCCCCGACGCGATGAACAGGTTTTCACCCAGCGGTGGTGTCTGGAACCCGATGCCCAGCGTACAGACCATAACCACACCAAAGTGGATCGGATCTATGCCCACGCTATAAGCTACGGGCAGCATCACCGGAACCAGGATCAGGATGGTTGCAAGTGTCTCCATGAACATGCCGACGAACAGCAGGAACAGGATCACAAGTGTCCAGATCACATAGATGTTGTCAGTAAAAGACAACATACCTTGCGCGATCACAGCCGGCACCTGGTTTTCAACCAATAGACGCCCGAATACTGTTGCCGTGAACATGATCAGAAGAACCCGACCGGTCAGCCAAGTGGTGGTTTCCAATGCACCGAACAGACTGCTCCACGACAGCTCGCGATAGATGAACGCGCCCACGATCAGCGTGTAGAAGATCGCAACAATGGCCGCTTCTGTCGGCGTGAAGTAGCCTGAATAGATGCCACCAAGGATCACCACCGGTGCCATCAGCGCCCAGAAGCCGCGATACATCTCGCACCACATAAGGCGTGCAGACCAGCCATCCGTACTGCCGGTGTAGTTGTTCTTTTTCGCTAGAATGTAGTTCATCAGCAGCAGGCTGCCTGCGATCAGGAAGGCGGGCATAAATCCAGCGATAAAGAGCTTCGGAATCGAAACGGTCTGGAACTGGCCGAATTCTTCTACAGCTTCAGGTGGGGGCGGCATGCCCAATGCAGCGATGCCAAAAATGATCAGCGGGATCGACGGTGGGATAACGATGCCCAGACCACCTGACGAGGCAGTTATGGCCGATGCAAAACCTTTCGAATAACCGCGATCGATCATGGCCGGGATCATCAGCATGCCAACGGCGGCAGTCGTTGCCGGGCCAGAACCAGAGATAGCACCGAAGAACAGGCAAGCCATGACGGTTGCAGCCGACATGCCGCCTGTGAACGGACCCGCGAAGCTTTCGGCGACATTGATAAGCCGTCGCGACAGCCCCGAGGCCTCCATCAAAGCACCAGCCAGAATGAAAGCGGGTAACGCCATCAGCGGGAAGGACCCAACCGAGGTAAAGGCGATCTGTACGAATTTGATCGGGTTTTCACCCAAGTAAAGAAAGGTGATCAAGGTTGAGACGCCAAGCGCCACGGTGATCGGAGCACCGATGAACAGCAGAAAGAGAAATCCGCCGAACAGCAGTGGGATAATTTCAGCGCCCATTACTTTTCTCCCTCAGAGCTGGAAGTGGTGTGGCTATGGCTTTCGGCCTCGGCTTTGACAGCATCTAGATCAATCGAATCCGGATCGACTATCTCTTCATCCAGCACGAGTTTTCGGTAATTCACCTGGATCACGCGGATGGTCATAAGGGTGAATGCGATAGGCAAGACGATATAGACCCAGCTCAGGTGGAACCCGAGGGTCTGCGACGACTGAAATCGATTCATCTTGTTGAAGATGAAATCAATCGCCAGATAGACGAAAACGACATTGAAGAAGATCCAGAAGAGATCCGCGAATGCCTCGATGTATTTGATCGCGCGGGGCGACAGGAACTTGAACTGAAACGTCACCCGATTATGGGCGCCCATCTTTGCCGCGTAGCTGGCGCCAAAGAAGACAAACCAGACGAACATGTAGATCGACAGTTCTTCGACCCAGGAAAACGAGAACGCAAATAGCGTTCTCACGATAACCTGAAGAAACAACAGACAAACGAATATCGCCAACAACGTGCGACAGATATAGCTTTCGATGTTGTCTACAAATCCCCAAAATTTCGACATCTGACCCTCCCTTTTTGTAGGGGGCACCGTCAGGCACCCCCCATTTCATGGACCTTTTGGTCCTTGCTTATTGCGAAACCGGCTCGCGGCCGATTTCAGCCAGCACAGCGTTGAGCTTTTCGACGCCACCGATGCTTTCATAAAACTTCGGCCACACGGCGGTGGTTGCCAGTTCGATGAATTCGGCCTCGTCGTTCTCAGGGTCGACGATTTCCATGCCTTTTTCGATCAGGATCTCTTTGATCTCAGCTTCCTTCTCGCGCAAGAAGTCGGCAGACGCCTGTGTCGCGGCTTTACCGGCTTCAAGAATGATCGCCTGATCTTCGGCGGACAGTTCCTGGAATACCTGCTCGGAAATGATGAGCGGTTCGATCGAGAAGATGTATCGGATGTTTGTCACATACTTCTGAACTTCGTAGAACTTCATCGCGTTGATGGTGGTGTAAGGGTTGTCCTGACCGTCAACAACTTTGGTCTGCAGCCCGGCGAAAGTTTCCGACCATGCCATCGGCGTCGGGCTGATACCCCAAGACTTATACGTGTCGATCATGATCTCGTTCTTGGGAACGCGGATCACGAGGCCTTCCAGATCGGCAACCGACTTGACCGGCTTTTTTGAGTTGGTGAGAACGCGGAAACCTGTGTAAGTCCAAGCGATGATGCGAACACCGGCGTCGTTGATTGTGTTCTCAGTCAGTTCCTGACCGATTGGGCCCTGGGTCAGCTTTTCGGCGTCCTCAAGGCTGAGGATCACGTAAGGCAGGGTGAACACGCCAACAGTCGGCGAGAACGGGGTAATGTTGTTGATCGCCAGCAGCGACATATCGAGCGTGCCAATGGCCGCGTCGTTGACGGTATCCTGCTCGGATCCGAGCTGACCGTTCAGGAAAAGAGTTGCCGTATGATTGCCACCCGATAGCTCTTCAAGGGCAGCTTTGAAGCCCAGTCCCGTTGCTTCTTGGCTGGAACCCCCGCTGTCGCCAACTGCGATTTTGAAGTTCTTCGCGTCAGCCGCGCCTGCGACCATCAGTGCGGCAACGGATACGGCTGCACTGATGGTGCCTAGCTTCTTGATAAATGACATGGATTTCCTCCCATTTGTCGTGTTTCGAGGTGCGCGCTGACCCGGGGAGAGATAGGCCAGTCCGATTCTACCTCGGCGACACGAAGCTAACTTGCCAACATGGTTTCGTCGTTGTTAATATTTGCGCGAAAGGTTTCACAAATATCAAACATACGATATGAAACAGAACAAACTTGATACCCGGATCGGGGACACCGACATCCGTCTTCTGCGCGTTTTTAAAACCGTCGCGGAAAGTGGTGGAATTACTGCCGCCGAGATCGAGCTGAACATCGGAAAATCGACGATCTCGAAACACTTGTCTGACCTGGAACTGAGGCTTGGCCTGAAGCTGTGCAACCGGGGACCGTCAGGATTTTCACTGACGGAAGACGGCGAGAAGGTGCTGACGGCGGCAGAAGACCTGCTTATTTCCGTGGCGCAGTTCAGAACCGAAGTCAACGAAGTCAAACAGCAATTGGCCGGCAGTATCCGCGTGGCTCTGTTCGATCAATGTACGACCAACCCTGAGGCCCAACTTGCCCGCACCATTCACAAGTTCAATGAGGCCGCACCGGCGGTTCACATTGAACTGTCGCTGGAACCTCCCAACGTGATCGAAACAATGGTCATCAGCGGGCATCTGGATGTCGGCATCATCGCGTTGCACAGACCATCGGCAAGCCTGGACTACACACCGCTCTACGGGGAAAACATGTTCTTGTACTGTGGGCAGGAACACCCCCTGTTTGATCGCCCAGATCCGGAGTTGCATTTGAGTGATCTTCGCAAGTTCAACTACGCCGGCTTGAACGTAAACTCTCCGAACCTCATCGTTGGTCAACAACTGGGGTTTCGACGTGCCGCCAAGGTGCAAAATGAGCAGGCACTGGTTATCCTGATACTTTCAGGCCGCTACCTTGGGTTTCTTCCGGACCATCTGGCGCAGGAATTTGTCGAACAGGGGATTATGAAGCAGGTTTTACCGCGGGAAATCAAATACAGAACCCGTTTCGCGGCCGTAGCCAGAAAACAACCTGCGCCAACACGCGTGGCCAAGTTGTTTCTGGAAACATTGGAAAAGGTGCATTCTCAGGTGCAGTAAGAACGTGCTCAGGGCGTCTTGTTTTCCAAACCCAAACCCGCCCGCCTGGAAGCAGCGCACGACGCGAGGCCGGGCGGATCAATCGCAGGCTGCGGTAACGATCATTTCGACCTTCAGAACATCACGGGCCAGTTTCGCCTCGCCACAGGCACGGGCCGGGGCGTGGCCCTCTGGCACCCAGGCATCCCAGACCGCGTTCATTTCGGCAAAATCGGCCATGTTCGACAACCAGATCACACATTGCAGGATGCGCGTCTTGTCACTGCCGGCCTTGGCCAGAAGGTCCTCGACCTTGGCAAGGATGTCACGGGTTTGATCCGCAACCGTTGCGGCATCCGAAACCTGTCCGCACAGATAGGCGGTTCCATTGTGTTTGACGATGCGGCTCATGCGCTGGCCGGTTTCGATGCGAGTGATGGTCACTACTGCTGTCTCCTGTCACGAAAGGTATCTTCCGACTGGGCGATAGAGTGAATCGATGCCAACTGCCACCCCGGGCATTCAACCATCGAATAATCGCCAACCTGCCGTGCGGGATCATTCAACCCGACAGCGCACTTATGTTGGGTGATCAAATATTTCGTGCGGTTTGGAGGTTCGACAAGTGACCTAACCTCTCTGTCGCTCTTCTTCCCAAGGTGTTGCAGTGCGTAGTGAGCCAGTCGGTCGGCGACCTGCAGACAGGTCGTTTTCACCGGTGTTCTTTCTGTCCTGTCTTGCGGTCATCCGCCAACGATCTGGGTGAAACATCCCGGTGTTGGGTGACAAGGAGTTTGACGGAGAAATCCCAGTCTGTTTTCAATCGGCACAGAGTTCCACCGCTCGCCTTAAACTCGGAGCGTCATATGCCACCCGACACTACCACCACAGTACTTTTTGCATTGCCGCTACGGGACAGCGAGGTTGGTCAACTGATGTCATTGGTTTTGAAAAAGGACGGGTGGTCATGATCCGCGATGTGTTGCTGCAACCGTATCAGCTGAAACATCTGACGCTGAAGAACAGGATCATGACGACCAGTCATGAACCTGCCTACCCCGAAGACGGCATGCCCAAGGAGCGTTATCGCGCCTATCATGAGATACGTGCGAAAGCTGGTGTTGCCATGACCATGACAGCTGGGTCTGCCACCGTCAGCCGCGACAGCCCGCCGGTATTCAACAACATCCTTGCCTACAAGGACGAGGTCGTACGCTGGATGGCTGAATTGACGGATGCCTGCCATGCTCATGGTTGCGCAGTGATGATCCAATTGACCCATCTGGGGCGACGCACGGGTTGGAACAAGGGCGATTGGCTGCCCTCCGTCTCTTCGTCGCATTATCGTGAACCGGCCCACCGGGCTTTTGCGAAGAAGATGGAAGACCATGATATTGAGCGGATCGTGAGCGATTATGCCGATGCAGCCGAACGTATGAAGGCCGCAGGTCTCGACGGAATCGAATTGCAAGCCTATGGCCACCTGATCGATCAGTTCTGGTCACCGCTCACCAATACGATGGACGCGCCCTATGGCGGCAGTCTCGACAATCGGTTGCGGTTCGGCTTCATGGTTCTGGATGCGATCCGCGACCGTGTCGGGACGGATTTCATCGTTGGCGTCCGCTACACAGCAGATGAGGTTGAAAAAGGCGGCATCACCGAAGAAGACGGACTGGAAATCGCCCGAAGGCTGCGCGACAGCGGTCAGGTCGATTTCCTGAACGTCATTCGCGGCCGTATTCATACAGACCCTGCCATGACGGATGTGATCCCGGTGCAGGGCATGAAAAGCGCACCACATCTGGATTTTGCCGGGCGCGTACGAGCCGAAATCGGGATGCCGACCTTCCATGCGTCACGCATTCCCGATGTGGCAACCGCACGACATGCAGTGGCGTCCGGGTTGCTGGATATGGTCGGCATGACCCGCGCACACATGGCCGACCCGATGATCGTGTCCAAAATTCAGGCCGGTCGGGAAGATGACATCCGCCCCTGCGTCGGCGCAACCTACTGCCTGGACCGGATTTATCAGGCCGGTGAAGCCCTTTGCATTCATAACCCTGCTACCGGGCGCGAATTGTCGATGCCGCACGTGATCACCGCGGCCAAGTCCCGCCGCCGGGCGGTCATCGTCGGCGCAGGGCCCGGAGGGCTCGAAGCGGCACGGGTTGCGGCAGAACGCGGTCATGACGTTACTGTTCTGGAAGCGGCCTCAGAACCCGGCGGTCAGGTTCGTCTGGCCGCGCAGTCCCGACGCCGGGCCGAGATGATCGGGATCATCGACTGGCGCATGGCGCAATGCGCTGCACGCGATGTCAGGTTCCAATTCAACACGTTTGCAGACGCGGGTGACCTAAAAGCATTTTCGCCCGATATTGTGGTTATCGCGACCGGAGGGTTGCCCGAGACGACGATATTGGAAACCGGCAACGATCTGGCGGTTTCGGCGTGGGACATCCTGTCCGGAGACGTGCACCCGGGCGAAAACGTGCTGATCTACGATGATGCGGGCGACCACCCGGCCCTTATGGCGGCCGAAATCATCGCCGAGTCCGGTTCGCGGGTTGAGATCATGACCCGCGACCGCAGCTTTGCGCCTGAAATCATGGGCATGAATCTGGTGCCATATATGCGTGCGCTGCAAAAAACGGGAGCGCTGTTCACCGTAACCCGGACGCTGAAATCGTTGGTACGCTCAGGCAATCAACTGGAAGCCGCCATTGGAACGGATTACTCGGATCTTGTTGAAAAGCGCATGTATGATCAGGTGATCGTCAATCAGGGCACCTTGCCTCTGGACGATCTCTATTTCGAACTCAAGCCGCTTTCGCGAAATCTTGGCGCTGTGGATCACGACGCTCTTGTCGCGAATTCGGGTGACATGTTTCCGCTGGTGAACCCGAAGGCTGACTTTGATCTGTATCGGATCGGAGACGCCGTTTCCTCGCGCAACATACACGCAGCAGTCTATGATGCGCTGCGGCTTGGCCTTCGGTGGTGACGCCGTCAGAGAATGCGCTTTGAACACGTACCACCGATTACCTGTACGGCATGAAACCACTTTTGCGCCCGAACGAAAAGGACCGGACATGAGCAATATTGAGGTCATCGAGACTGTTTGGATACCGCTACCTGACGGCACGAAACTCGCGGCGCGCCTGTGGCTGCCGGAAAACACGAAAATCGTCCCTGTGCCCTGCATCCTGGAATACATCCCCTATCGTCGTCGGGACAGAACACGGATGCGGGATGAAAGCATGCACCCGCATTTTGCGGACGCCGGCTATGCATCAATCCGCGTTGATATCCGGGGTTACGGTGACAGTGACGGCGTCTCCGAAGACGAGTATTCGCATCAGGAAATTCAGGACGGTCACGACGTCATCCAGTGGATTGCCGATCAGGACTGGTGCGATGGAAATGTCGGATTGTTCGGCAAAAGCTGGGGGGCATATAACGCGTTTCAGGTGGCGGCGACACGTCCTCCGGCGTTGAAGGCGATAGCCCCGGTTATGGGCACAGACGACCGGTGGCGCGAGGACATTCACTTTTACGGCGGATGTCTGGCCAACGACAATTTCTGGTGGGGCTCGATCATGCAGCTGTACAACGCCATGCCACCAGACCCAGAGATTGTCGGCGCGGACCGCTGGCTTGACATGTGGCGCGAGCGGTTGGAAGGCGCTGAGTTCTGGCCGGCCATGTGGCTGGAGCACCAGACCCATGACGAGATGTGGCGGCGCGGTTCGATCTGCGAGAATTATGCCGACGTGGATGTGCCGGTCTACTTTTTCGGCGGTTGGATGGATCTGTACCGGGATACGCCATTCCGCATCGCCGAACACCTCAGCGGACCGGTCAAGATCCTGATGGGGCCATGGGCGCATCTTTACCCGCATGAAGGGGTGCCCGGCCCCAAGGCTGATTTCGTCGGAGAGGTCATCCGGTTCTGGGATCACTGGCTGAAGGGAAAAGACACAGGGTTGATGGACGAACCGCCCTTGCGGTTTTTCCTTCAAGACAGCACAGCGCCGACCGGAACGCATCTGGAACGCACCGGGCGCTGGATCGAAGAGCCGAGCTGGCCGTCACCGAATATCACCAATGCGTCCCTGTGGCTGAATGAGCTGACGCTTGAGGCAGACCCCGTTTCCGGAGCAGAGCTTGCGATTTGCTCGCCGCAAAGCTTTGGGGCAGCCGCAGGTGATATGTGCTCTTTCGCCATACCCGGCGACATGGCGGCAGACTGCCGGATCGACGCCGCAGGCGCATTGCAGTTCAAAGCGGCACCACTTGAAGACGCACTTGATATTTTGGGGCAACCGTCCGCCGATCTGAAGGTGTCAGCAGATCAGGCTCAGGGCTTTGTCGTTGCATTGCTGGTAGACGAAGCCCCGAACGGTGCGCAGACGCTGATTGCACGGGGATTCTGCAACCTCAACCACCGGCTCAGCGATACAGAACCCACACCGATCACACCCGGAGAGGAGATGGCAGTAACCGTCCCGATGTATGGAACAGGATATCGGGTTCTGTCAGGTCATCGCATCGTCTTGCAGATTGCTTCGGCTTATTGGCCTGTTCTTTGGCCCGCCCCCGAACCTGTAACGCTTTCGATAAGGCCGGGTCGCTCGTACCTGTCTCTTCCCATCCGCAACCAAGGCATTGAAACAACAGAACCACGCCCGCTGCCCGAACCGATAGCGTCCGGTGCCCGGCCCAGAAAGACCAAAGTGAGATCGGGCTCGATGGAGCGCTCGGTCCACACGGACCTGACGAATGGCGAGGTAACTCACAGGTTTTTCCTTGACGGAGGCGTCTTCGGGCCGGTGGGTGATTTCTGTCTCGACGATATAGGGACGGTGCTCAGCGACGTGTCAGATCGGAGATATACAATCCGTCCGGGCGACCCGCTTTCGGCTGTTGCCACGATGGAGCAGACCGCCGGTTTCGACCGTGAAGGCTGGTCAGCCAGGATCTGGACCTATTCCGAACAACGGGCAACGGCCACCGAGTTTCATTTGATCTCGCGCCTGAAGGCATGGTCGGGGGAGGAGCTGATCTTTGAAGAAGAGAATTCGCATGTCATTCCGCGCAACGGAATGTAGTTGAAAACACTGTAGAACAATTGCGTTGAGACCCTTGACGGGACTTGCCTTTGCAGTCCTGTCAATCCAACCGAATGGTCCAAGCCTGCGCGGGAATGTCTGGACGGGTCTGTCGTTGCACCATGTACCGGTCAGAAACCCAAAGCGCTGCCGGATTTGATGGTATCCATTGAAACGAAGGTTTTGAACTTTCGAATATTTCCGTTTTCAAAGAACATCCGGCGGGTGAAATCTTCGTAAACCGCCATGCTTTCGACGACCACGACAACCATGAAATCCACCTCTCCGGTCACATAAAAGCACTGCTGGACTTCCGGAGCATTCAGCAGGGTTTTCTTGACGGTATCAATCTCGTCAGGGGTTTCGCTGACCAGTTCAAGTTCGACAAAGATGGTAAGCTGAAGACCAACGGCTGCCGGATCAACAATGGCGACATTGGCGCGGATCACGCCCTCGGCCTCCATCCGGCGGATACGGCGCTGCACAGAGGGTGCAGACAGGTTTACGGCCTCGCCAATCTTGTGCTGCGTGGTTTTGTTGTCTTTCTGCAGGATCCGCAGGATCGCGCGGTCGAACTCGTCTAATTGTGTCATGTGAAAGAAACTTGCATGATATGCATCAAACTAGAGCCCATTTTTCAGGTCAGTTGCAATAAAATTGTTTCGACCACGTTCACAATGCATCGAAGGGAAAGAGTCGCCGTGACCGCATTGACAGAAAGCCTGCCTGCGTTGCGCCATGAGTTTCATCGCAACCCCGAGCTTGGATTTCAGGAAATCTGGACCAAAGCACGGATTGCCGGGCATCTGCGAAGCTTGGGCATCGAGGTATACGAAGGTGTCGGCGTTGTGGGTGTCTTGAAGTCGGGCAAAGGCAACCATGCCATCGGGCTGCGCGCGGATTTCGACGCGCTGCCGATTACCGAGGTCAATACGTTTGCCCACAAGTCGCAGAACGAAGGTGTCATGCATGCCTGTGGACATGATGGCCACACGGTGATGCTGCTTGGGGCCGCCGAATTGCTGGCCAAAGATCCGGCGTTTGACGGCACGGTTGTCTTCCTGTTTCAGCCCAATGAAGAGCATGGGCTTGGGGCAAGGGCGATGATCGATGAGGGCGTTTTGAGGACCTTCCCGATTCAAGAGGTTTACGGCGCACACAATCTGCCCGGTGAGCCTGTTGGCCGGGTTTCAACCCGTGCCGGAGTGATCTGTTGCAGTGAAAGCCTGTTCGAGATCACGATTACCGGTCAGGGCGGTCATGCCTCGATGCCCCATGTCGGGCGCGAAACGATCACGCCTGCGGCGGAACTGGTATTGGCCCTGCAAACCATAGTTTCACGCAAGCTTGCACCTTCATCCGGCGCGGTTGTGTCAGTAACCGAGTTCATCACCGACGGGCAGCGAAATGTGCTTCCGGGGTACACGGTTCTGAAAGGTGACGCGCGGGCCATGTCACCGGAAGACCGTACGTTGATAGAGCGCAATATGCGCCAGATCGCAACCGGTGTGGCCGAAAGCCATGGCGTCGAAGTGACTGTGGATTTCCGCACCGAGTTCATCGAGGCAAACAACGATGACGATGCCGCATCGCACGTCATTTCAGCGGCAGCAGCCACGGGCCTTGAAGTGGACGGAGACCGCTCTGCTATGTCTTTTTCGGAAGATTTCGCTGAGTTTGCTGCCGTCGTGCCCGGGTGTTTCCTGCTTATTGGCAACGGGACCGAAGGATCAAATGGTCGTCCGCTGCACTCGGCTGATTACGATTTCAACGACGAACTGCTCCCGCTGGGCGCAAAATTCTGGGCAGAGCTGGTGCGGCAGCGCCTGCCGCTGAACCCCTGACAGGACACATGACCATGACAGAAATCATCGCTCATCAGGCAGGCAGGCCGGGTTTTGGCGCCGCTGCCGAAACCGTATTGACAAAACAGGATTTCGATCGCGCGGCTAAGGAAATCACCCAATGGGAGGGGTATGCGCCCACGCCTCTGCATTCTTTGCCCGCGTTGGCAGCCGAGATTGGCGTCGCGGAGGTCCACTACAAGGATGAAGGTCCCCGGTTTGGGCTTGGCAGTTTCAAGGCATTGGGGGGTGCATTTGCCGCGTTGCGTGTTCTGCAACGTGAAATATCACGCCGGACGGGCCAGGATGTGTCTTTGGAAGATATCCGCACTGGCCGCTGCGCTGATGAAGTTGCCGGGATCACGCTTGTTTCGGCGACCGATGGCAACCATGGTCGGTCCCTCGCGTGGGGGTGCAAACGGTTCGGCGCGCCTTGCCGGATCTACATTCACGCCGAAGTCAGTGAAGGCCGCGCGCAGGCCATGCGTGATCTGGGGGCTGACGTCATGCGCATCGATGGTGACTATGACGCCTCGGTCGATCAATGTCGACGGGAAGCCGACGAGAATGGCTGGTTCGTGGTTTCGGACACATCCTGGCCAGGTTACACCGACCCGCCGCGCGACGTGATGTCGGGCTACGGCGTCATGGTCAAAGAAGTCGTGAATGCAATGGACGCGGCGCCGACGCATGTCTTTCTGCAAGGAGGAGTCGGAGGGCTTGCCGCGGCAGTTGCGGCAGCATTGCGTCAGGCCTGGGGTGATGTCTCTCCGCGCGTCGTGGTTGTGGAACCGCATCTGGCCGCGTGTTTGTTCGAAAGCGCAAGGCAGGGGCAAGCCGCGTCTGTAGAAATCGATGAAGAGACCATTATGGCGGGTTTGTCCTGCGGTGTACCGTCTCCGATGGCATGGGAGATTTTGCGCAGTGAAGCCTCGGACTTTCTGACAATCGGCGATGAGCTGATACCGCCAACCGTCCGCCGCCTGGCGCGTCCGCAAGGCGCAGATCCGGTGATCGAAGCCGGAGAGAGCGGCGTTGCCGGATTGGCTGCATTGATTGAAGCGGCAAACAACCAAAAGCTTTTCCGGAAGCTTGGTTTGACGGCGCAGTCTCGTGTTTTGACGATCGGATCCGAAGGTGTGACGGATCCCGATATCTATGCCCTGATCATGCAAGGCGACGTGTAGCTCAGCCGCGTTTCTTGCGGTCGCAGATGCCAATCAGCTTAGTCCAAAACCCAGTTGCAATGGGTCCCAAGACGGTTGAATCCGACATATTGGCCTGCAACGGAGAAGTTCCATCAAACGACATTTCGATGTCGTAGGAGTTGTATACAGGCCTGCCCCGCATGAGTAGCCGTTGGCTATGATACGCGCGTTAAATGAAAACTGGGCGCTGTTCCTTGGGATGTTCATGCTAATGGTTGCCAACGGTCTGTTGGCGACGTTGCTGACGATCCGGGGGGCCAGCCTGGGCTTTAGTGACTTCACGATTTCCGTCATGCAGGCAAGCTATCCCTTGGGCGCGCTTGCGGGGACGGCGCTTGCCCCAAGGCTGGTCGAAAATGTCGGGCATATTCGGGCGTTTTCGGCCCTCGCCTCGCTGGTTTCAATTGCGGCCATTGTGCATCTGCTGACCAGCGACGCGATCAGCTGGAGCGTGATGCGCTTGCTTGGAGGGTTTTGCTATCCAGGGCTTTATGTCATCACCGAAAGCTGGCTGAACGCAAAAAGCGAAAACAGCATGCGTGCTCAGGTTCTGTCGCTGTATTTCATTATTCAGCTTGCCGGCCCAGCCCTCGGAACGGCCATGGTCGGTTTCCCCGACCCCACCGGAAACCTGCTGTTCGGCCTTGTTTCCATCCTGATTTCGCTTTCGATCGTGCCGCTTCTTCTGTCGGGCAACAGGGCGCCGGAATATGCCGCACCGGAACGCATGTCGGTTCCCGTGCTTTACAAGGTTTCGCCCATCGCAGTCATCGGCATCGTTCTGGTCAGCATCGGTGTCGCGGCGTCCTACATCTCGTTGCCGCTTTATGCGTTGCAAAACGGCTTTACGACGGCGCAGGCGTCAGGGGCGCTGGTGGCGGCGTTGATCGCCGGTGCGGTGGTACAATACCCGATCGGCTGGCTGTCTGATCACACGGACAGACGCTATGTGGTCATTGGGCTGGGCGTTATAACGACCCTGTCCAGTCTTTGGATGGCCATCGATACATCACCGTCTCATATCGTCTATGGTTTTGTACTGATCGCAATCGGGCTGTACCCTGCGTATTCGATCCTGACGGCGCATGCCAATGATCAACTCAAGCTGTCTCAGATCGTTCCGGCCAGTGGCACGATGGTGCTGCTACTGAATGTCGGCCTGCTGGTGGGAACCATGCTGGGACCGAACTCTATCTCTTTGTTCGGCGGGCGCGGTCTTCAGTTTCTTCTGGCGGTTATCGGTATTGCGGTCGCCCTTTTCGCATTGATCCGGCGTGTTCAGGTGGCCGCGCCCACCGACACCGGCGATGTGCAGGTCGTGGGGATTATCGGCACCGGGCAACCCGGGGTTTTGCAGGCCGAAACCTGGGTTCAGGAAGAAGAAACCAAGGCAGACCCGGACTCATCCCACGGGTTCAAAGCATAGGCTGTTTCATTCGCGTCAAGCGCGACGGACGTCGTGCCAATGTGGCGGTCAAACGGAGATCGAAGCCGCCTTTGAAGCACCGGACCATTCTGCACCACAGGACCCCGTCAGAAATCCGTCGCTCAACCGAATATCAGGATCAGCACCACGCAGGGCGCGCTCCAGTTCGCCCTGGGGAAGATCGCCGTCGATACGCTTTCGATACAGTTCGCACAGTTGATGGAAGCCGCCAGATTGCGGTGACAGGCGCAATGCCGAGATGCCAACCTGTTTCAGCAGGTCGATCTGATAGTCCGTACAGGCATAGCTGTCTGACAGGGTCTGCACACCGTTCATTGCCATGAACGGCTTGCCGTCACCCGTAAGAACGTCCAACCCATCCGGATCGTCTTCGCAGGCAAACTGGCAATTGTCCTTGCTGCGCCCATGCAATCGCGCGTGGTAACAGCGCCCGGAAATGGCCAGCGGCAACCTGCCATGCCCCCATATTTCGATCGCGACTCCCAAGTCCGAGGCAGCTTGCGCAAGCGTTTTGACCGAAGCGACGGGCAGTTCCGGCGGAAAACAAACCCGGCGCGCGCCCCGAGCGGCCAACCATTTCAAAGTGCCTTCGTTGTAGACATTTACCAACGGGCCAACGGTGAACGTGCAGGTGCCGGGCAAATGTGCCAACACGGTCAGATCGTTGATCTCGACCATGACGCCCATTTCTGCAAGCTCAGCCGTGAGTTTGCGCTCGCGTTTCAGAGTCACCAGGGCTAGGCTTGTCAGCGCAACCTCTTTGCCCGCTTCGACCAATCGGGAAATCGCCTCGGGGATACGATCCTGATAAAATGGCAAGCGCTTGGAACAGACCAGTTCTCCGAGCACGACGCGGTCGACGGGCGATCGGGCCAGATCATCGTAAAACGCAGCCCAGGTTTCGGCGGGCCAGAAGAACTGGTTCGGGCCTACTGTCAGATCCATCGGATTATCTCCACGTCTTCTTGTACGCGCCGGTCGTCATGGCCTGACCTTCGGACAATCGCGCAAGCATTCCTTCCGGCATCGGCTGGCCTGACTCCAGCGCATCGACCGCGACGCGAAAATTCCGAACGACCTGTGCGACATAGGATTTGGACCGTTGGCGCCCTTCGATCTTCAAGGCTGTCACACCTGCTTTTTGCAATTGCGGGATCAGCCGTTCTGCGTTCAGGCTGACGGGATCCTCGAACAGGTGCCCGGTTTTTTCACCGGCGGAAAAACACCCTTTGCACAATGTCGGATAAGGAGCGGGCTCATCCCGTTCGACGCGGTGGATCAGGTAACCGCCAAGGCGCGCGTTCAACGCGCCCTGTTCTTCTTGATACTGCACATGGCTGGCAGGAGAGCAGACACCGTTCATATTGGGAGACAACCCGGTGGCATAAGAGGACAGCGAGCATCGCCCCTCGGCCATGACACAAAGACCGCCGAACACGAAGACTTCGGTTTCGACGTCGGTTTCAGAGTTGATCGCGGCAATTTCCGGCACGGACAAAACGCGTGGCAAGACCACCCGTTTCACACCGAAGGTTTCGGCATAGAAATTGATCACGTCAGCATTGGCCGCCGCGGCCTGCACGGACAGGTGCCTGCGTAATCCGGGGTGGTGTCGCGCGGCGTAGTCCAGCAAACCCAGATCGGCGAGAATTACAGCATCCGCATCACAGGCTTCGGCATCCGCCACTGCCCGTTTCCAGATCTCTTCGCTGCCCGCCTGCGGGAAGGTATTGATTGCAACCAACACCTTCGATCCGTGATCGTGGGCAAAGGCAATTCCAGCCCGCATTTCAGCGCGATCGAAGTTGAGACCCGGAAAGTTGCGCGCATTGGTTTCATCATTGAAACCACAGTAAACAGTGTGAGCCCCGGCCTTGACAGCTGCACGCAGGGCGGTGGGCGTTCCCGCCGGGCAAACGATCTCCATTACCATAAAACAGCGTCCTCGGGTCGGGTCAGGTAAAGACCGGTTCGACGCTCTGCAAATGCGATGATCTGCTTCAGTGGGCGTGCAAGCGGGCCGGAAAGGGTTGCGGCCTCGTGCGCAAGATCCAGCTCTGCGTCGTCGATTGCGTAGCGCAACGCCAGTGCCGCGGCTGTGTCGCCCTCGATCACCAGATCGCGTGAAAAGAACAGGGCATCACCGTCAAACGCGCCGTGCACCAGCCCCAGCAGCGCGGCCAGTGGGCCGGAAATTCGCGCAGCCCCAACCACGCGCCCCCGACTCAACCTTATCCTTGGCGTGCCACCATTCGGTTCGAGGAGAAGGACAACCGGCAGATCCGTTGGATCGAGCACAAACGCGACCCGGCTGTAATCACCGAGCCGGTTGAGCAGGTCCGGGTGTTTCCCGGTTATCTTTCGGGAAAACGCCGTCAGTGACAGCGACAAAGGTGCAAGCGGAACAAACCGCAGGGTCGCTGCCAGAGCGGCAGGGCATCGCGGTATCTGGTTTTGGGGATCGGACAAACAGACCTCCTGCTGTCTCAACAAAGTGAACCGGTGCGGCCTTCCTAAAGCCGCCCCGGTACCCGGGACTTGACGGTTGTCAATTCGACCTGCCTCTTTCGCTGCTAGAGGGTGAGTACCACCGCCGGAGCAAACCCATTCGAACTCTGCCGCCATATCCCAGCCTTCGGCATTTTCTGAAATGGTGTCAGGAAACAGGACAGTTCAGGCGCATCCCTGACCCGGTTTCCGTGTGCCATCAAATGACCGCCGTCCACCGCGCTGTGTTAGAGGCCAATGGGCCGGTGTTGCAGTTTGACACACCGACAGGTGTACCCTCGGGGCAGTGCGACATACCGGTTGTGGTCAACCTGTTCGGAACTTCGGAACGCGTCGCCGCCGGACTGGGCGTTTCTTCCGAAGGGCTGGACGATTTTGGCGCATTTCTGGCCGCGCTTCGGGCCCCGACGCCCCCGGACGGGTTGCGGGATGCGCTGTCCCGGTGGCCGATGCTGAAGGCCGCATTGTCCACGCGACCGAAGCAGGTCAAAACCGCCGTTGTTCAGCAGGTTTGCCACCGCGGGGCCGATGTTGATCTCTCTTCGCTGCCGATCCAGACGCACTGGCCCCAGGACGTGGGGCCTCTGATCACCTGGCCTGTTGTCATCACCCGGCCCCGTGGCAGCGACCCCGACGCGGCACAGACTTACAATGCCGGCGTCTATCGCGTTCAGGTGCTGGACCGGAACCGTCTGATCATGCGCTGTTTGCCACATCGCGGCGGGGCCGCTCATCATCGCAGTTGGGCGCAGCACGGCGAAAAGACGCCGGTCGCAATTGTTCTGGGCGCAAACCCCGCGACCTTGTTGTCAGCGGCTCTGCCCCTGCCCGAAATGATGTCTGAACTGACATTTGCCGGGGCCCTGAACCAGAACCGGCCACGGTTGGTTCCAGCCAAATCCGTCCCACTGCTGGTTCCAGCAGATGCCGAGATCGTTCTTGAAGGCTGGGTTTCGCCAAGCGAGACAGCGCCCGAAGGGCCGTTCGGAGATCATACCGGGTATTACAATCCCGCCGAGCCTTTTCCGGTGATGTATGTCACGGCCGTGACCCATCGCGAAGCACCTTTGTACCTGTCAACCTATACCGGACGCCCGCCAGACGAACCTGCCATCATTGGCGAAGTGTTCAATCGCCTTGCCTTGCCGACCATTCGCGCTCAAATTCCCGAAATCCACGACCTCTGGCTGCCGCCTGCCGCCTGTTCCTATCGCATCGCCATCGTCGCCATCGACAAGCGATATCCGGGCCAGGCCCGACGTGTGATGATGGCGCTTTGGGGAATGCTGCCGCAATTCAGTTATACAAAGATGATCGTTGCGGTCGACGCTGATATCGACCCCCGAAACTGGGACGATATCGCTTGGGCGCTTGCCACGCGCATGGATCCAAGCCGTGATGTGATGACCCTGGACAGGACGCCTATGGATTATCTGGATTTCGCCTCACCCGAACCCGGCTTGGCCGGAAAGATAGGAATCGACGCCACGACAAAAACAGGCAGTGAAACACGGCGGGAATGGGGGACGGTCATGCGTACCGACAAGGTTGATCACGCATTTGCGGAAGACCTGATAAACAGATTGATGCCGGAGCTGAGAACATGACGAAAACCCGTGTAGTCTTAGGCGTATCAGGCGCTTCCGGTGCGGTTCTGAGCCTTGCGGTGGCACGACACTTGAAATCGGCGGATATCGAAATCGATCTGGTCGTCAGTCCAGCTGCCCGTCTGACGCTTGCGCAGGAATGCGGCCCGGATGCTCTGAAGGAATTGCGGCAGTCGGCAACCCGTCATCACGCGTCCGCGAATGTTGGGGCCAGTATAGCGTCCGGTTCGGTGCCGGTATCCGGGATGATCGTTGCGCCCTGTTCCATGCGATCACTGGGTGCGATCGCGCATGGCTTGGACGACAACCTGTTGACACGCGCGGCCGGAGTTCAGCTCAAAGAACGACGCCCACTGGTTCTGCTGACACGAGAAGCGCCGCTGACACTGGCGCATTTGCGCAATATGACAGCCGCCGCAGAAATGGGAGCCATCATCCTGCCCCCTGTGCCTGCTTTCTATTTGAATCCAGCCAACATAACCGAAATCGCAGATCAGATCGCAGCGCGCGCAGTTGATTGTCTGAAGGTTTGCGACCCGGCGACGAAACAGTGGCATCCCAAAAATGAGGTGGACCTTGTCGAACGGTCCGAAAGCGAATTTCATATTCCATAGCCACAGATCGCGGATGAGATCTGCGGCCATGGGATGACCTTGATCGGGCGTGGCCGGTTGCTTCAGCCGCGTAGCCTGCCACCCTGAGGATCGAACGGCGCCCCTGTCAGCACCCGTGCTTTATGTGGTTTGCCAATCACCTGGATCACCACTTCATCTCCGGGCTGTGCCACCTCGGGGTTGCGGAAACCCAATGCCAGAGATTTCCCGACTGAATAACCGTACGCCCCCGATGTGACGCGGCCGACAGGCGTACCATCAGGTGTAAAGATCGGCTCACTGCCGGTGGCGTCGGCATCCTCGGTGACGTACAATTCGAAGACGGACAGGACCTCGCGGGGTGCATTGTCCTTTATGGACAGATAGGCGGCTTTGTGCAGGAAGTCCTTGTCCAGCTTGATCAGACCCGTCAGCCCGACTTCTTGCGGCCAGTATTCCTGAGAATACTCCCGTCCCCAGGACCCATAACCCTTTTCGATGCGAAGCGACCCAAGCGCTCGTCCACCCACGTGGCCGCCGCCGCAGTCTTTGGCGGCTTCGAGCAACGCAGAGTAAAGCGCGACCTGATCGGACTCGGCGCAGTGCAGTTCCCAACCCAGATCGCCGGTAAAACTGACCCGGATGGCCACGCATTCAACACCTGCAACGGTGATCTTCCGGGACCGCATGAAGCGGAACCCTTCGTTGGAAAGGTCTGTATTGGTCAGGCGCGCCAGCGCCTCGCGTGATTTCGGGCCGGCGATGTTGAACCCCGCAACGCGGTCTGTTGCGACTTCAAGGGTCGTACCCTCGGGCATCTCAACCATTTGAAAGAAACGCTGATGATAGCGTTCAGCCATACCGGAGCCAATCATCATGTATTCGTCTTCCGCAAGCTTGGTGATGGTAAAGTCACCCGCCACGCCACCGCGAACCGAGATCAGCGGCGTCAGGCAACTGCGGCCCACATCGGTGGGCACGCGATTGGCCACCAGACGATCCAGCCAGTCATAAGCGCCCGGTCCCTTGATCACGTAGTTGGCAAAGTTCGAGATATCGATGACACCCACGCTGTCCCGCAGCATCTGCACCTCGCGCCCGACCGGATCAAACCAGTTCTGACGGGTAAAGCCGGCGGTCTCTTCTGTGCCGGGTTCATCGGCAAACCACAGTGGGTGTTCCCAACCACAGTTGAGACCAAAGACACAGCCCATCTGTTTCTGCATCTCGTAGGCGGGGCGCACACGGGCCGGGCGGCCTGCGCTGCGTTCTTCATTCGGGAAGTGGATTTTGAAGCGATGGGTGTAGGCGTCTTCGACTCGGGCCTTGGTGAACTTCTTGTCGGCCCAATCGCCAAAGCGGGCGAGATCCCAGGCGAACATGTCATATTGCGGCTCACCCTCGATCATCCATTGCGCCGCCAGCAGCCCCAGCCCGCCGGATTGCGAGAAGCCAGGGATCAGACCGCCACAGAGGAAATAGTTCTTCAGCTCGGGCACCGGTCCCCACAGCATGTTGGCATCGGGCGACCAGATCATCGGGCCGTTTATCACCCGTTTCACCCCGGCTGTGGCAGCGACCGGTACACGTTCGGTGGCGCGGATCACGTTTTCCATGATCCGGTCCAGATCGTCGGGGAACAGATCATGAGCGAAGTCGAGCGGCGTGCCGTCTTCGGCCCAGAACTTCATATCTTTTTCATAGGCACCGATCAGCAAGCCGTTGCCCTCTTGTCGGAAATAATACTCGCCGTCCCGGTCGGCGATAGACGGCAGACGGCGGCCCAGGCTGGCCACTTCGTCGATGCTCTCGGTCACGAAATACTGATGTTCAGTCGGTTGCAGTGGTAGGGTCAAGCCTGCCAGCGCTCCGACCTCGCGCCCCCAGAGACCCGCCGCGTTGACCACCCATTGGGTATGAATGTCACCCTTGGTCGTACGAACGATCCAACTGCCATCGGGTTGCTCTTCCGTGGCGATCACCGGGCAGAACCGCTCGATGGTGGCCCCCATCGCACGGGCCCCGGCGGCATAGGCATGTGGAACACCCGACGGGTCCACATTGCCGCCATCGGGTTCGTACATGATGCAGCGGATGTCATCAAACTGCGCCAGCGGGTGCAGCTCTTTGGCCTCTTCCCGGCTGACCTCGTGGAAATTCAGCCCATAGAACCGGGCCTTCGCCTCTTGCAGGCGCAACTGCTGCTCGCGCTCTTCGGTCTGGGCCAGATAGAGCGATCCGGGCTGGAACACCCCGCAGCTTTGGCCGGTTTCCTTCTCCAACTCCTTATACAGGTTCATCGTATAGTGCTGGATACGGGTGATATTGTTGTTGTCATGCAGACCGTGAATATTCGCCGCCGCATGCCAGGTTGAGCCGCTCGTCAACTCGTCGCGTTCCAGCAGAATCGAGTCCGTCCAGCCAAGCTTGGCGAGGTGATACAGGATCGACGTACCGGCAAGGCCGCCGCCGATGACAACAGCTTTTGCATGGGTTTTCATGAGTTATGTCCTTGGATATGGCGCGGCTCAGGCGGCGATTTCTTTCATGACAGCAAGGAATTTAGCGACTTCGCCAATCGAGTTGTAGTGACACATCGAGACTCGCACACAGGCGTCATAGCCAAGCGGCGTCAGGATATTGCCGGAATAGTGATCCGCCTTGCGCAGATGCGTGCGAATACCTTGTTCGTTCAGCCTTTTGACGACCTCGGACGAGGCCACGCCTTCGACACGCAGCGATACCAGACCTTCTCGCGCGGGATTGTCGGCCCCGCCCAGAATGGTGACTTTCTCCATCTCGGCCAGGCCGCTCAGATTGCCGGTGCCGTGGATCATCGCGTCGGTCAGCGCCTTTTCCTGCGCATGGATAGCATCACCCGCCGCCAGAAACTTGCCGCGCCGATCTTCGGCATCGCTGACCTGACTGCCCAGCCATTCGAAATAGGACACGACGTCTGACATAGTGGCATAAGCTCCGGTGTCGCGCGTGCCCATTTCCCAGTTGTCCGCTGGGCCATCCAGCAAGGCGTTGTGGTCCAGCGCGGTCAACCGTTCCGAAATCCAGGCGACACCGTAACCATGGCGCGAAAATACCTTGTAGGGTGAGATCACATAACCATCGACGTCATAGGCGGTCAGATCGATCCGGCCATGCGCTGCGTGCTGGATGCCATCGACGATGATGAAACAGTCCGGAGCCACGGTTCGGATGGCCTGAGAAACGGCAGCGACATCAACGCCCATTCCTGTCACCGGAGAGGTATGCAGGATCGTCGCCACTTTGGTATCCGGTGTCACAGCCGCGGCATAGGCTTCGGCCGAGACGGTGCCGGTGGCGTCAACATGGTGCAGCAAAACGTGGGTTTGCCCGGAAATGCGCGCCCAACGATCACAGGCCGAACGCGTGGCCGGGTGTTCCAATGTGGATCCCAGCACAACGCCCGGACCTGTTCCCAGACATGCGTTCATGATCAGCCGGAACAGCAGCTCTGTACCGCTTTCACCCACAAAGAACTGCCCGCCGGGTGCGTTCATGAAATCCCGCAAATCCGCCTTGGCCGCGTTGATCGTGGCAACCAGCGCATGAGATCCCGGATTGTCGCGCCCTTGGTTGTCCGGGATGGCGGCATAGCGCACCGAACTATCCAACACTGAATTCAATGTCAGTGCGCCTCCGGCATTCTCGAAAAAGATCCGCTCACCCTGTTCGGGGCAATGATCGATCTGGGCAAAGCGGCTGCGGATTTGTTTCAGCAGGCTCTCTGATATTTGGCTCATGGTCAGTGGTTCTTGTTTCGTTGTGTATGCAAAGCAGTGCTTTGACGAACCTAGGACGGTTCCTGCCGCAAGACATGCAAAAAAAACTGTGGCAAAGCGTTTGAATATTCTGTGCAAGTCGCGCGGGCACCAAACCAAAGCTTGTCACGACAGATACCACCCGTCGCCGGTGCCGAGACTCCGTGCCTGCGGCGGCGGATGGCATATCTCCTTGATTTCCGAACCGTCTGTGGCTGGTCGTTTACTCCGGCAAGTACTTTTCCGACCAGCTTTCAGCGGCTGATCCAGCAGAGATCATCGCATCGATATCCTCATCTGCATAACCGACGCTTCGCAGAATGCTGCGAGTATCCGCGCCGTATTTCGGCATCGGTCCCGGAATGACGATCCGGGCGCTTTCGGGTCGCACGGCATTTGGGGCAACCAGATCGCACCGCCGGCCCATGGGATGCATGTCATGCCGAATGACACTGAACGTTCCCCGCGTCAGGTCGATATTCCCGGCATTTTCCGGCTGCAACACGGCGTCGCGCGTGTCATGCAGCGATCCCAGAGGCATGACGGTGCTGGCGGAACCAGAAAACGCCTTTTGCCAGTATTCAACAGGTTGCCTGGCAAAACGATCCGCAAGAGCGGCCTGCAATTCCTTTTCCGGCACATCGGCCATGGTGGCAAGGTCTGAGACACGGCGCAGGGCTTCGCGCTGTTCGGCGGGTGCGGCAAAGAACATCCACCCGTCAGCCGCGCGATAGCAATGGTAGAATGGTCCCCAGCCCATTGCCTCGCGCCCGGAAGGTTCGTCAAAAGGCGCGCGGCCTTCGAAATCATACATCAACTGCGCCTGAATGAGGTTCCCGGCCGCCGCCAACGCAGCCCGCGCAATCCCGCCTTTGCCGGTTTTCTGCAATCTCAGCAAGGCCGCACCAAGCGCAACACATGCGCAATAACCGGTCAGCACGTCAATCGTACCGAAATGCGCGTGTTCTTCGGGTGTCGCCATGCCACCGCCAAAACGCACCATGACCCCTGTCGCCGCCTGCGCCAGGTCGTCATACCCCAGATGGTCCGACTTGGGTCCGCGCGCAGGACCGCCAAAGGCATCGAGTTGCACAAGTATGAGGCGGGGGTTGATCGCCGCCAGCTCTTCCTCGCTCAACCCCAAGGCATCGCGCTGCTCATCCGTGCCGTTCATCGTGATGACATCCGAGGATTCGATGAGCCACCGCAACGCCTGCTTTCCGTCATCCGAGCTCAAGTTCAGCAAAACACTTTGTTTTCCACGATGTGCGTGCAGGCCGAAAACCACGGTATTCCACGGATCGACCGAAGGCTCCACCGGCTGAACGGAAGTCACCTTTGCGCCAAATCGCGCCAGCGTGGACCCAATCGTCGGACCGGCGATCACGTTGGTCAGGTCCAACACCTTTAACCCCTCTAGCCAGCCTTGGTCACTTGCGGCTGGCGGTCCGCTGCGCGGCGGTTCAGCAAGTATCGTTGAAACGGGTGCGTCATCGGGATCCGGGCCCGGTTTTTTGACCAGCGCAGCGCCATCATCCACAAGCCAAGCAACATTTCCCATCTGCTTCATGTTCCCATGACGCGGGTCCTCTACCTCCAACACCAAACCTGAGGCCAAAGCATGTGGATCGGCCAGCCATTCCTTGCTGAACCGTTGCGCCGTTCCGGGCACCTTGGCAGACCCGAAAAGCGCTTCCCACTCATGAGACGGCCTTGTCAGGAAGGCCTTCTTCATCGCGCTGGACACACGCGCGCGATCCCTTGCTCCGACGGGGTAGTTGCGCAGCGACCATTCGTCTGGCCAGTCTGCAGCATCGAGATAGGCGTCGAAGTCCGGCAATTGATCGGCAAGGTCTTTGAGGCCAAGCGTCTCCAACACCCGCCGCGGATGTGTTTTCACACTGCCCGCGACCACATAGAACCCGCGCCCGTCGGCGCAGGTATAAGTTCGATAGAAAGGGTCCAGGAACTCTTCCAGTTCCGCAAAGCTCAGATCCGTTGGCAAGCCTTCGGCTGCGCGCCTGTCAAGTTCCACTTCGCGAGGAGACTTGTAGCGTTCGGGATAGTCTTCAATCTGCTCACAATTATAGACCAACCCTTCAAGCAACGCCGAAGCCAGAGGCACCTCGATGTGATCGCCTCCGTTCCGATCACGTGCAGCCAAAGCAAACTGCACGGCCATCGCGCCGAATGAAGCGCCATAGGCCGATGCCAGCGTCAAAGGCGAAAAGGATGGGTTGATGCCCATCAAGCGCCGGTTCAGCCCCATATCCGTGAACTGCCCGGTACGGGCAGCGATCACGGCTTCCCACGCGGGAAGATGTGCCAGCGCGGGATCGGTTGAGGCGAACCCCGGAAGTGACAATGACACGATGCGCGGATTTATGTCGCGCAGAGCTTTCGGACCCAGGCCCAGCCTCTGCATCACGCCGGGCCGGAAGTTCTCGATCACCACGTCAGCCCGGGCCACCAATTCGCGTGCGACCTTCAAACCCGCGTCCGATTTGAGGTCGATCGTCACAGCGGTTTTGCCACGTGACAGCGTATCAGTGGCCGGTTCTTTCAATCGCGGGCCACCGGGCGGGTCGATGCGGATTACTTTTGCCCCCAAATCGGCAAGCATCATGCCAACCAGTGGACCGGCCAGGTATTGGCCAAAATCGAGGACACGAATATGATCGAGCGGCCTTGCAGTCATTCGTTGCTACTCATCCAGAATGATAGATTGACTTTGCAGCGTGGGTTGTTGGCAGGTGTTCGCCATGCCCTTCCCGGAGCAGGCTGAATTGCCAAGCTTGGAACATAGTTTATCAATGCAACACCTGTCCTTATCCCGCGCGATAGAGTTGTCCCTACTGAGAGTCAAAGCCTCCTTCTGCGACAACTGGGCATACCATGCAGCCGAGCAAAGCCAAGGAGTTGTCCGATTTGACCAGGGGATGTCGCAAACGAGAAACATAGCTCAAAACTGCTCGTTTGTCGCATATTGAGAAGCGTTCCGAGGTCCGGATGGAAGTGGATCGGTCGCTATACGAGACCACCAGAAGATTGAGGCCAGAAACCAGAACGAGGGCTCGCTGAACGGCCGATGAAAGTGGACCTTCCAAGGTACCAAACGGCGCAAAACATATGATTACGGCGCGACACACCAGCGGCAATTGCAATTTCGTCATAGTGTCGCTTTTTCCGTCTTTATGCCATCTTCGTACATCAATTCGTCAAATTCACACCTATGAAATGTCACGGCTACTTGTCACGCTTGGCACAGGATAGGAAGAAGCGGAGATTTTTATGTCCTGGAATGTGTGCGTTGTCGGCGCTGGAAAGATCGGGCAGATGATCGCAACCCTTTTGAAAGGGTCGCCGAATTACTCTGTGACAGTGGCAGATCATGATCTGAAAGCTCTTGGCGATATCGCAAAAATGGGCGTTGGAACCAAGCAGATTGACGCCAAAGACGCGGACGGTCTGGCCCGGCAACTGAACGGATTCGATGCAGTCATCTCTGCGGCCCCGTTTTTCTTGACCCCTACGATTGCAAAAGCATCGAAAACAGCCGGCGCGCATTATTTTGACCTGACCGAAGATGTCGCGGCCACAAGCGCAGTACGTGAACTTGCCGAGGACAGCGCGACTGCATTTATGCCTCAGTGCGGTCTGGCACCAGGTTTTGTCGGCATCGCCGGGGCTTCGCTGGCGTCGGAGTTTGACGAGATTGACAGCCTGCATATGCGGGTGGGGGCATTGCCGCTTTATCCGACCAACGCGCTGAAATACAACCTGACCTGGTCCACCGACGGGTTGATCAACGAATACTGCAACCCATGCGATGCCATCGTGAATGGCAAGCTGGTCAAGACCGCGCCGCTGGAGAACTACGAAGTGCTGGGCCATGACGGTGTGGAATACGAATGCTTCAATACCTCGGGCGGTCTGGGCACTTTGCCGGAAACGCTGGAAGGCAAGGCGCGCGCTGTGTCCTATCGCTCGATCCGCTATCCGGGCCATTGCGATATCCTGAAACTGCTTCTGAACGACCTGGGACTGGAACGCCGCCGCGACCTGCTGAAGGAGATATTCGAGGCCGCCCTGCCCCGCACCGATCAGGATGTGGTGCTGGTATATTGTACCGCAAAGGGCAAGATCGACGGTGTGCTGCGCGAAAAGTCCCTGATCAACAAATCCTTTGCCCGCAGCATCAACGGACAGGTCTGGAGCGCCATTCAGGTCACGACCGCCGCAGGCGTGCTGGGGGTGGTCGATCTGATGCGGATCGGAGCGCTGCCCTCGAAAGGCTTTGTCCGGCAGGAACAAGTCAAGCTGGACGATTTCCTCAACACTGAATTCGGCCAGCTGTATCGCGCTGGTGACGTCACCGAACAGAACAAGGCGGCCTGAGATATGAAAGACATCGTTATGACAGCCCAAACCACGCTCGCAAATCTTGATCTGACCGAGGCCCAACTGAGAGGCGGCACGCTAAAGGTCACGTCACCGATTGACGGAAGCCTGCTGGCCGAAGTGCATGAGACGCAGATCTCTGACATGGACGCCATCTTTTCCCGTGCCAAGGCTGCGTTCAAGGAATGGCGCGTGGTCCCTGCCCCGCGCCGGGGTGAACTGATCCGCCTGTTGGGCGAGGAGTTGCGCGCGGCCAAGGATGACCTGGGCGCTTTGGTCAGTTGGGAAGCAGGCAAGATCACCTCGGAAGGTCTGGGCGAAGTGCAAGAGATGATCGACATCTGCGACTTTGCCGTCGGTCTGTCGCGTCAGCTCTATGGTCTGACTATCGCATCCGAACGTCCTGGCCACCGGATGATGGAAACCTGGCACCCTGCAGGACCGGTCGGCGTGATCTCGGCCTTCAACTTTCCGGTCGCGGTTTGGTCGTGGAACGCCGCTCTGGCAATTGTTTGCGGTGATCCGGTGATCTGGAAACCGTCCGAAAAAACCCCGGCGACGGCACTAGCCTGCCAGAAGGTTTTCGAACGCGCCCTGACCCGATTTGGCGATGCGCCGGACGGTCTGCTGCAAACGCTTATCGGTGGCGCCGATCTTGGGGAAAGGCTGGTGGCCAGCGAAGATGTTCCCGTGATCTCGGCCACGGGATCGACCCGCATGGGCCGCGCTGTCGCCCCCATCGTCGCACAGCGCTTTGGCAAGTGCATTCTGGAACTGGGGGGCAACAACGCAATGATCGTCGGCCCTTCGGCTGATCTGGAGATGGCAGTGCGCGCGATTGTCTTTTCGGCAGTAGGCACCGCTGGTCAGCGCTGCACCACGCTGCGTCGGCTGATCGTGCACAACTCTATCCGGGAAGAACTGGTGAGCCGTCTGAAAAAAGCCTATTCGGGTCTGCCCGTTGGCAATCCTCTGACAGAGGGCACATTGGTTGGTCCGCTTGTGGACGAAGCGGCGGGCGCGGCGATGACCGCAGCTTTGAAAGCAGCCGAAGCAGAAGGCGGTTCGGTGTTCGGCGGCAACCGCGTTACCGAAGGCGTTCCGACAGGCGTCTACATGGAACCTGCGATTGTCGAAATGCCCGATCAGACTTCAACAGTAAAAACCGAAACCTTTGCGCCGATCCTCTACGTCATAGGCTATGATGATTTCGAAGACGCGGTAGAGCTTCAGAACGACGTACCGCAAGGCCTCTCATCCTGCGTGTTTACCCTGAACATGCGCGAGGCCGAGCAGTTCCTGACCGCGGCCGGGTCCGATTGCGGCATTGCCAACGTCAATATCGGACCTTCAGGAGCAGAGATCGGTGGCGCTTTCGGCGGAGAGAAAGAAACCGGCGGCGGGCGTGAAAGCGGTTCGGACGCGTGGAAAGCTTATATGCGTCGCCAGACAAATACCGTGAATTACTCTGCCGAACTCCCACTGGCTCAGGGCGTCAAATTCGACATCTGAGTATCACTGGAAAGCCGTTGGGGAAAACCTCGCAAAGCTTGCGAATACATCATCCGGGACAACCAGTCCCGGGTGATTTTCAATATTCATTCAAGCATGTTATGGCGGCAACCAAAGCACAGGCAAGGTCAGCTTCGTTTACGCGGTTATCCACCGGGCAGCATAGATCCGGCACCTGACTAACCAGACCTGTTTCAGGCCAGGGGTTCGGATGCCGACACAGCAGCGGTCATTCCGGGACTGATTGATTGCCATGCGTTTATCGCCGGGGTAGCGGCTGACTGCCCGCCTCTTTTCATGAAGGCAATCCAACACCTTTCGGCGAGGGGTTGTCCGGGGCTTTGCGCGACCTCATTGATCAGGGGATGGTCCTGTCCGATGCGCTGGCGCTGTTCACCTCATACGTGGCCCATGCGCTGAAGCCGCATCGCGCAGGTCGCCGGAAAGCGGGAATGGGCGCCGATCCGGTGGTTCTTGACGAAAACCTTGCTGTACGGCATGAGATGGCCCCGGGGGGAATGGCATGTCCGCGATGGCCAGGTAGCCCGACGCGGCATGTATGAACAGATTTAAGCGTCCGAGCGGTCCCCGGTGATTGCCCGCTTCAGCACCGGAAGGTAGTTAAGATATGTGCCCTGCACCCGTTGATGCAGAGACCCCACGCGGGTTCATTATCCCGATCGGAGGCGGCGAAGATCGCGTCAAGGAAATGCAGATCCATCGCAAGTTCGTTGAGCTTTCTGGCGGCGAAGATGCTGACATCGTCGTAATCCCGACAGCCTCGATGCTGGAAGAAACAGGACCCGATTATAACCGCATCTTTTCAGAGCTGGGCGCGGGCAAGGTTGAGTTCCTGCCTATCTCGCGCAGGGCGGATTGTGACAACCCCGAGTATGCCGAGATGCTTGACCGGGCGACCGGAGTTTTCATGACCGGTGGAAACCAGTTGCGCCTGTCTGCGATTCTTGGAGGAACTCTGGTCGCCCAAAAAATACGCCGACGTAATGCAGCCGGTGTACCGGTTGCCGGAACTTCGGCGGGCGCCTCGATCATGTCCGAGCATATGGTGGCCGGTGGAAGCGGCAACTCGGCACCTGCCGAAGGCAATATCACACTTGCACCGGGCATGGGCCTGACCAATGCTGTCATCATCGATCAGCATTTCACGCAGCGGAACCGTTTGGGTCGGCTGCTAACAGCTTCATCTTTCAACCCATTTCTGATCGGCCTTGGCATTGACGAAGACACGGCCGCCTTCATCGGACCCGACAACGTCTTCGAAGTCATCGGCAGCGGTTCGGTTACCGTGGTCGACGCCAGCCAGTTGACACATTCATCAATGTGGGACGCCCGGCGGGGCGAAGCGCTGAGCCTGCTGGGACTTCGGCTTGACGTTCTGGGCGAAGGGTGCCGTTATGATCTGACGGCTCGCCAGGCTTTTCCGCCAGATGAGCATATGGCGTTCTGCACGTTGCCGGATTAATCCGGTTAAGAGGCCGCCAGCGGGGGAAATTAAAGTTAACCAACGAGGAGCCTCATGAAAATAATCTCGACCAATGTATTTGTCGGCCCGAATGTCTGGGCAAGTTTCCCGGTTATTCGCCACGTCATCGATCTTGGTGTTCTGGAAGAGTGGCCCTCGGCAAAAATTGGTTCCGAGTTTATCGATGCATTGATCGAGGCGCTTCCTGGTCTTGCCGAACATGGCTGTTCCTATCGCGAACCCGGCGGTTTCATCCGCCGCCTGCGCGAAGACGAAGGCACGTGGCTGGGTCACGTTCTGGAACATTGTGCCATCGAGGTTCAGAACGTAGCCGGCTCCGATGTGACCTTTGGCCGGACGCGCGGCACAGGCGAACCGGGCCACTACAACATGGTGTACGAATACCGTCAGCGCGACGTTGGTCTGGATGCAGGTAAACTTGCGATGCGACTACTGATGCACCTATTGCCGCAATCTTTGAAAGAACAGGTGGATTGCGATTTCGACCCGGACTTCAACTGGGACGATGAGCTGCGCAGTTTTGTTCTGCGCGCGCAGCGCAAGGAATTCGGCCCGTCGACTGGATCGCTGGTCAAGGCGGCGCAAGAACGCGACATACCCTGGATCAGGCTCAACTCTGGCTCGCTGGTGCAATTCGGGCACGGCAAATATCAAAAACGCATTCAGGCGACGATTACATCCGAGACCAAACATATCTCGGTCGAGATTTCCTGCGACAAGGAAGATACCCACAACCTGCTGAACGATCTTGGCCTTCCGGTACCGCAACAGCGCATGGTCCACTCCGCGCACGAAGCAGTGCACGCTGCACGGCGTATTGGCCATCCGGTGGTCGTCAAACCGTTGAACGCCAATCATGGGCGGGGGGTTTCGATCAATCTGAACTCGGATGAAGAGGTCGAGGCTGGCTTCGCCGAGGCCAAGGAACATTCCCGCAGCCGCGCCATTCTGGTGGAAAGCTTTGTCACCGGGTTCGATCACAGGATGCTGGTGGTAAATAACAAGCTGGTTGCAGTAGCCAAACGGGTTCCGGGCCATGTGGTCGGTGACGGCACACACACGATTGCCGAGTTGGTCGATATCGTGAACGAAGACCCGCGCCGGGGCATCGGGCATGAAAAAGTGCTGACCATGTTGGAGATCGACAATCAGGCCAAACGTCTAATGGAAGCCGCGGGCGTAACCGAAGAAACCGTATTGCCAGACGGTGAGGTTTTCTATCTGCGCTCGACCGCGAACCTTTCGACGGGCGGCACTGCAATCGACCTGACAGATGTGGTGCACCCCGACAACCGCGACATGGCGGAACGTGCCATCATGGCGGTTGGGCTGGATGTGGGCGGCGTCGATTTCCTGATCGACGACATCACCAATTCCTACAAGGACATTGGTGGTGCAATTGTCGAAGTGAACGCAGCACCCGGGTTCCGAATGCATGTGGCCCCGTCCGAAGGACAGCCACGCGATGCGGCAGGCAAAGTGATCGACATGCTGTTTCCGGCCAATGAGGAAACCCGCATCCCGATCGCCGCGATCACCGGCACAAATGGCAAGACGACAACGTCACGGATGCTCGGGCATATCATGAAGACCAGCGGCAAGATCGTTGGCATGACCTCTACTGACGGTGTCTATGTAGACGGAAAACTGAGCGTCAAGGGTGACATGACCGGGCCAAAATCGGCACAGATCGTCTTGCGCGACCCGATGGTTGACTTCGCCGTAATGGAAACCGCGCGCGGAGGGCTTGTGCGGTCTGGTCTGGGATACCAGCGTTCGAACGTGGCGGCATGCCTGAACGTCTCGGCCGACCACCTTGGCCTTGGCGGCATAAACACGGTCGAGGAACTGGCTGTGGTGAAACGCGTGGTGGTGGAAAGCGCCACGGATACAGCGGTTCTGAATGCCGATGACATCAATTGTCTGAAAATGGCCGATTATGCCGGGTCAGATCAGATCTTCTATGTCACAACCAACCCCGGCCACGGCCTTGTCAAGGAACATATCAAGGCGGGCGGAAAGGCTATCGTGCTGGAAAAGGGCATGAGCGGCGACATGCTGACGATTTATGACAACGGGCTGCATATTCCGGTACTATGGTCGCATCTGATCCCTGCCACGTTGGAAGGCAAGGCAATCTTCAACGTTCAAAACGCCATGTTCGCTGCAGCGATGGCGTATAGTTTTGGGGTTGATCTGGACAACATCCGGCACGGGTTGCGCACCTTCGATACCAGTTATTTCCAGGCTCCGGGGCGCATGAACGTCTATGACGAGCATTCGTTCAAGGTGATCCTGGATTACGGCCATAACCCCGCCGCACTCAAAGCGATGGCTGCGCTGGCCGATCAATTGGAGATCAAGGGTCGCAGACTGTGCGTGGTTGCCATGCCTGGCGACCGGCGCAATGAAGATATTGTAGACGGAGCAGCCGCGCTGGCCGGACATTTTGACCATTTCATCTGCAAGGCCGATGACCGCCGCAGGGGTCGGGGGCACGACGAAGTGCCGCAAATGATGCGTCAGGCACTGATCGACAACGGGGTCGACGACGCATCCATTACAATCATCCCGGATGAGGTTGAGGCCGTAAATGCCGGGCTGGAGCAAGCAGCGCCGGGGGATCTGTTGGTGATCTTCGGCGACGAAACGACACGCTGCTGGAAACAAATCATCTATTTCAACTCTGACAGTAAAGCCCCAGATACCGAGGATGCACCGAGGACCAGTCCCGCCGACAATTCGTTCGAGGACATGTTCGAAAGCGATCAAAACCTGATCCGAGACGAGCGCGGCGTGCGTTTAGCTCGTGAGATCAGCGAAGACGCCGACTGAGCGGAGGCGCCGGAATGGACCGGATTGAAGAGCTTGAAACCGCGCTGACCATTGCAAGCGCGACCGCTGATAATATTCAGGTGGATGACGCCCGGCGTCTGACTGGACCCGGCCTGCTATGGAATAAACCCGGGGCAGTGATGGATGTATTTTTCACCGAGATTGACCCATCTCGGGTCTCTGCGCTGTGGGAGAAAAATGCCCGGCGCGTGCTGGACGCGCTGGGATGGCAGGATCAGGACCTGGCATATCGCACCTTTACCGGCGGCATCAATCTGGTGATATCCGCACCGATGGATCAGCTGTATTCTGCGATCTTCGCGGCGCAGACGGCATGGCACTTCTGTGCCGCCGAATTGTTGGGCGCAACTTCCGGTGACTTTGATCAAATGGTGGCGGATGTCAAAGCTGTCATGGCCAAAGAAGCCAATCCCCGCCTGATCGAGCTGATCACAGCGGCCGAGGCGCATGGCGTGGACATTCTGTGTGACGATGATGAGATTTCAATCGGCCACGGCACAGGCAGTCAGGTCTGGCCGGTCGATGCGCTGCCCGCCCCCGGTGACGTGGACTGGTCCAGCCTTCACAACATTCCCGTTGCGTTCATCACCGGAACCAATGGCAAGACCACGACGACCCGATTGCTTGAAGCGATCGCGCGCGCCTCGGGCAAAGTCGCTGGGTTGACCTCGACCGAGTTTGTGCGCGTGGGCGACGATATTCTGGACCGAGGTGATTACTCGGGCCCCGGGGGCGGCCGGATGTTGCTGCGCGACAAGCGGCTTGAGATCGCATGCCTCGAAGTGGCCCGTGGGGGGATACTGCGCCGCGGCCTGCCGACGCGTGCGGCCACGGCGGCGGCTGTCACCAACGTCGCGAATGACCATTTGGGCCAATACGGCGTCAATACCGTGCCGGAACTGGCGCAGGCGAAGTTTGCCGTTCACCGAACGCTGGTCGAAGGCGGTGTGCTGGCCCTGAACGCTGACGACGCGTATGTTCGGGCCGAGGCAAAAAACACGTTGGCGAATATCTGGTGGTTTTCGCTGGACATGCAGAACGATCTGATACGTCAAGCCCGAGAAGCGGGCCGGCGCTGCGCCTATTTGCACCAAGGCAACATCATCTATTTTGATGGCAGTTCCGAAAGGAACGTGATTGCCGTGTCAGGTGTGCCCCTGACAATAGGCGGGGTGGCGAAATACAATATTCTGAACGCATTGGCAGCCATGTGCCTTGCTCTGGCGCTGGATCTACCCTTTCAGGCGGTGCGGGATGGGCTGGCGGGTTTCAAACCTGATGCACAGGACAATCCGGGGCGCTGCAACGAGTTCAATCATAATGACGCGCGTGTTTTTGTAGACTTCGCACATAACCCGCACTCGATTTCCGCCGTGTGCGATGCGCTGTCAGGCCTTCCGGCAAAACGTCGCTTTATCATGCTCAGCCATGCAGGTGACAGATCGGATCAGGACATTCGGGACGTCACCGCGACGGCTTTGAAGTTCCAACCCGACGTGATCGTTGCCGCTGAACTGGAAGGTTATCTGAGAGGCCGGGCCTTGGGCGAAATCCCGGACCTGATCGAAGGGACGGCTTTGCAGAACGGATACAGGGCTGATCAGATCCAAAGGGCCCGATCCCCTTCTCAGGCGGCCGCCAATATTCTGGATCAACTCGAGCCCGGGGATCTTGCCTTGTTGCTTGTCCTATCAGAACGCGACGCTGTACTTGAGATGCTGGGCGCGTAGGTGCAACGCCCGTTGGAGTATCCCGGTGATCGATTGAAAAGCAAACCAAGCTGACAATCGGCTTGCGGCGGCCAGGAAATCACCGCCATGAGGGACTGTCAGCCCGGTCATTGATTTTCTCAGATTGTGTGGACTTAATCCATCGTTCGAGTTCGCCGGCGGAGGCTGAGCCAATTCACTCGCCGACGTTGTCAAACCCTTGGCGCCAATGGTGATCTCTTCACAATCATCCGAGACATTGCGGAACAGATCGATCAGGCCGGTAAAGCATGGGTGGTGTCGTCCTACCTTTACCCTCAACAGATACGATCCGGTTTGGGTGGACAATGTCGTGAGGTGCTTATCTCTGCAGAAAAAAAGCTGCTGAATAGCCTTCACCGTGCAGGTTCAACTTCTCAATCCTGACATTATTCGATTGCAGGTTTTCCCACTGCGCAGTTACTCGCCCAACAGACGCGACAGGTGTTCTGAACCCCTGCGCAAGGTGTCGAGAAATGACATCAGACTGCCAACATCATGCCGTTGCGTTGGGGCATGAACTGAAAGCGTGGCGACAAGCCTGCCCTGCGCGTCCTGTACTGGCACCGCGATTGCCACCATACCTGCCATGAATTCTTCGTCGTCGGTGGAGAATCCCCGCTCGGCCGTCATCTTGATTTCGCTCAACAAAGACTCCGGCTCTGTCAACGAACGGGTGGTCTGCTGTTTCAGTTTTCCCGCCGACAAGAACCCGTTCAGAGTTTTGGGGCGCAAGGTGGAAAGGTACATCTTGCCACTGGCCGTGCAGTGGAACGGCACCTGGGTTCCGATTGGCAATTGAATCCGTAGCGGCCATTTGGTTTCCACACGGTCGAGGTAGATCATGCCTTCTCGATCCGGGATGGCCAGATTGCATGTTTCGCCCACTTCGTCCGCCACACCGCGCAGGATGGCAAGACGCGCGGTCCGCAGATGTTCGGCGGACATGGTATTCACGGACAACAGCCGCAATCGTCTGCCCGGACCATAAGACCGTCCGTCAAGATCACGTTGCAGAAACCCCTCTGCTTCTGCCGTTTGCAGCAAACGATGGATTGTGGGCTTGGCCAATCCCAATGCGTCGATCAGGTCCGAGGGTTTGACCGCCACCCCGCGCCGTGCCACCTCTTCAAGGATCAGCAACAGGCGCAGGTTGGTGGGTATCTGAGGTTCTCGGTCTTTTGTATCCGTCTGGGCCATTCCTTCACATTCTAGTTATTTGGCAGTAGGATCAAGGCCAGTTCGGGGACCAGCGACACCAATATCCAGACTGACAACAGGGCCACCAAGTAAGGCACCGTGTAGCGCAGCAACCGGAAGTACGGCACCCCCGTCACGCCCGAAGCTACATAAAGGTTAAGCCCATATGGCGGCGTAATAAACCCGATGGATGCCCCGACAAGGAATATCACCGAGAAGTGAATCGGGTCGACTCCGACCGAGGCCGCTATCGGCGCGAGGATCGGGGCCAGGATGATCGTGACCGGAAGGCTTTCCAGCACCATGCCCGAGAAAAAGACAATCACCATCGATGTGAACAGAACCGCATGGTACCCCCCCATGGAGGTCACGAAGTTTCCGATTGTTTCCTGAGCACCAAGCAGCGACAGGATTTGCTGCATCACCACCGAAATTGCGATCAAAGGTGCCAGGATACCCGTAATCTGGGCAGACCTGATAACGATTGAGGGGATCTCAGGAATCGTGAACCCTTCGACCACAAACATTTCGGCGAAACTCTTTTCGGTTGGCGGAATATCGTTCCGGGCCCCCATGATCCGGTTGATAGGGTGGCTGACCAGCCCCGCAATGACACAAAAGCCCACGGTCACACCCGCGGCCTCTGTCGGAGAGAACTTGCCAGTATAAATGCCCCAGAGCACAAGACCGATGGCGAAAAAGCCGAGCCAGGCACCAAAGGCGGTCTTCAGCACCCGGTTCAATTGCAGTGGGATCAGATAGCCCCACCCGTTCATGCGGCAGATGATCCAGCACGCCAGCTGCATCCCGATGACCATCAGCGCACCGGGCAGAATACCGGCGACGAACAATTCGGAAATCGGGAGGTTCATCAGAAAGCCATAGACGATGAAGATGATCGAAGGGGGGATGATGATACCGACCGTGCCGCCCGCAGCAGCGGTCGCTGCGCTGAACCGTTCGTCATAGCCGCCTTTTACCATCTCGGGGTGAAGCATCGACCCGATGGTCGCCGTTGTGGCTGAGTTCGACCCGGAAATCGCCGCGAAAAGCCCGCAGGCACCTAGCGATGCCATTGCCAGTCCACCACGTATCCAGCCCAGGCAGGCATAGGCAAAATCACTGAGCCGTCGCGCGATACCGGATTTGTTGATCAGGTCTCCGGTCAGGATGAACAACGGCATCGCCAACAGGGCGAAGCCCTTGTTGAAGACGTTCAGCAGTTCGGCCCCCATATTGTCCAGTGTCAGACCAAGGACAAAGGAACATCCGATGACCCAGTAGCCGATGACCAGCAGCACCGGCACGCCCAGCATGAAGAGAAAGGTGACCCCCAGCGAGATCAGTGTAACAAGTGTTCCGTCTGTCATCAGTCTGCCCCGATCACGGCCTGCTTGATCAGCGGCTCGCCTGTTTTCCAGTTGTGCAAATCATCCGCGAGGTTTTGAAACACGCGACCGACCATCAAAAAGAATGACAATGGCGCTGCCAGCAGGAACCACCACTGCATGATATTGTCCGTGCCCAGAACGATCTGAAAGTTCGAGGCCGAAAGCGCCACCAGCCGCGAGGTGGTCACGATGACAATCACCGCAAAGATGAACCACAGCACGGCGTCCAGGAACAGGCAGGCCAGTTGCCCGCCACGGGGCATGGCCGTACGGAATTCGCTGAAACTCAGATGCGTTCGTAGTCGCACGTTGTAGGAAGCACCGAACCAAGCCATTACCATAAACAGAAGCGGAGGAATGGTAGTGGACCAGGGTTCTTGATCGTTGAAAACAAACCGGTCGATCACGCCCCAGAAAATGATCAGCGCAATAGCAAGATAAGAGTACACCATGACCGAACGTTCCAGATGACGCTCGATCAACGGGACTTTTCGATAGATCAGCATGACCAGCAAACCCCCGATCGCGGCAACGACCGCACCAACGATCCAAGCGGCGTCGGATTCCAGAGCGATTTGTATCTCAAATGAATCCTGGCTGAGAAAAGCGCTGAAAATTGCGCCAATGTCTGCCCAAAGTGACATGAAGCCCGTCCTCCCAGTCGGTATTGTTTGAACCGGCCCGTTTGGGCCGGTTCTGGCAGTCTAATCAGGCCTCGCCCTTCCACCAGCGGCGCGGCTCGACGTTTTCTGGCAGCGTGTCCGCAGGAATCTCGCGCGCGATGTCGTAGATCTCCTGGTAGGTATCGATGCCACCGGCCCACTTGTTCAGCCGTTCGCGCCACTGCGCCCACGGTTCTGGGTTAAAGTTCGGAGCACACATTTCTTCGGCCAGCTTGATCTGATCATCCGGAAGGAAGGCTGGGCGTACGCCGTTTTCCGCAAATATGGTATGCGGCAGTTGCGGATCCGAGAACCCAACGGTGTTCAGCAGCGCCGCCTCGTTCGCGCCCTGGATCAGAGCTTGCGTGAAGTAGGACGACTCCATCACAGCATCCTGCAACTCGCCGCCCAGCCCGTCGAATACTTTGGCAGACATCGAGGTATGTTCTGTGCCGCAGAAGAACTTCAGGTTCACGGATTGCGAGACCACAGGTGCCATGTTCGCATACGCCACCGCCGAAGCCCAGGTTTCCGCCCCGTCGATTAGACCGGTTTTGAGCGCATCCAGCGTTTCTTCCCATGCTACCGGCACAGGGTTCAGATTCAGCAGTTGCATTGCGATCCGACCCAGCTGCGTGCCCGTCACGCGGTTCTTGGTGCCAAACAACTCTTCAAGCTTGGTCACGGTCGGCTTGTCGGCAAAGGTCGAGCCCATTTGCAGTCCGCGCAGTTCGCAGTGGGTGAACAGGAATTTCAACCCGTGCCGCTTTTCCAGCGGGTCGCGCAGGATGCGCTGGCTGGCCGGGCTGTAGAAGAAATGATACTGCGCCGCACGGCTCGGGAACATGTAGGCATAGTCCAGAACGTTCAGATAAGGCGCACCGCCGGCCGAGTTTTGGGTCGAGGCTGCGTATATATCGACGATTCCCTGCTGCGTTTTCTCAACGCAGCTGAGTTGTCCGCAGATCTGGTTGTCGCCGATGAACTCGATCCGAATCTCACCATCGGTCCTCTCTTCCAGATCGCGCGCGAATTCGATGGCTCCGGCGCGTTCAATCAGAAGGTTGCGGGTGTTGAAGCCCGAAGCACCGAATTTCAACGTGTGCTTTGGTTCTTTAGAAAAGCGTTTTTCGTAAGTGGATTCTGCCGCTTGCGCCAGATTTGCCAGGCTCATCGCCCCGCCAAATCCTCCTGCCGCAAGTAGCGTCGAGCTCATGCCGTAACGACCCGCCACCCGGAAAAAATCCCGCCGCGAAATACCACTCAGTTTTCGACCAATCTCCATTGCTTACCTCCCTGTTCGCAATTATTGAGACGTTTTGTATCAAAAAAGACTAGTATAATTCTTGCATCTTGCATAGAGTTTTTTTCAACGACGTTGGAAGGAGGCGGTCATGGAAGTGGATTATGCGGTAGTTGGCGCGGGGTCTTCGGGTTGTGTCATCGCCAACCGGCTCAGCGCCGACCCCAACACGACCGTCGCGCTGTTGGAGGCCGGCGGCCGCGACACCAACCCCTGGATCCACATCCCGGTTGGCTATTTCAAGACCATGCACAACCCTTCGGTGGACTGGTGTTACAGGACCGAGCCTGATCCCGGTCTGAACGGGCGCTCGATCGACTGGCCGCGCGGGAAAGTGCTGGGCGGCTCATCCTCACTGAACGGTTTGCTCTATGTGCGCGGCCAAAAGGAAGATTATGACCGCTGGCGCCAGATGGGGAATGTCGGTTGGGGTTGGGACGACGTGCTGCCGCTGTTTAAACGCAGCGAAGATCAAGAGCGCGGCGAAGACCCGTATCACGGTGTCGGCGGGCCGCTATCGGTGTCGAACATGCGCATTCAGCGACCGATCTGCGACGCATGGGTCGCGGCAGCACAAGCCGCCGGATACCCTTTCAATCCAGATTACAACGGCGCAGATCAGGAAGGCGTAGGGTACTTTCAGCTGACCACCCGCAATGGCCGCAGGTGCAGTTCAGCCGTGGCGTATTTGAAACCAATTCAAAACAGGCAAAACCTGAAAATCATCACGAACGCACTGGTGACACGCATAAAGCTGGATGGGAAACGGGCGACCGGACTTGTCTATAGGGATCGCGCAGGCAATGAGATAACCCTCAAGGTACGGCGCGAAGTCATCCTGTCCGGCGGTGCAATCAACTCTCCTCAAATTCTGATGTTGTCGGGTATCGGCGACCCAGACCACCTGAAGAAAAACGGGATCGATCCGGTACATGCCTTGCCCAGTGTCGGCAAAAGACTGCAAGATCATTTGCAGGCCCGTCTCGTTTTCAAATGCAATGAGCCCACATTGAATGACGAGGTGCGCAGCCTGATCAATCAGGCCCGCATTGCGCTCAAATACGCGTTGTTCCGCGCAGGTCCGATGACCATGGCAGCCAGCCTTGCAACTGGATTCATGAAAACACGCCCGGACGTGGAAACGCCCGACATTCAGTTCCATGTACAACCATGGTCCGCCGACAGCCCCGGCGAAGGCGTACACCCGTTTTCCGCCTTTACCATGTCCGTGTGCCAGCTGCGGCCGGAAAGCAGGGGTGAACTGCATCTGAACGGCCCGGACCCGTCACAGCATGTAAAGATCATTCCGAACTATCTGTCGACGGAAACGGATTGCCGGACCATCGTCGACGGCGTGAACATCGCCCGCAGAATCGCTCAGCATAATCCGCTGGCATCGAAGATTTCCGAAGAGTTCCGCCCGACATCTCAACTCTCTGCCGACGATTACGAGGGCACTCTGGACTGGGTCAGGTCGAATTCCGTTTCGATCTATCACCCAACGGGGACCTGCGCGATGGGTACGAATGAAACCGCAGTCGTAGATCCTGCGCTAAAGGTTCACGGCATCGAAAACCTGCGGGTCGCGGATTGTTCGATCATGCCCGAAATCGTCAGCGGCAACACAAACGCCCCCGCGATCATGATCGGAGAAAAGGCGAGTGACTTACTTGCCGCCGGAACATAGCGCAGCACGCTCCGTGTCCAAATGCCCAGACAATCCGGGCAACTCGGCTTGCATATCTTCGGGATATTCGGATGATACCATCCCTGCCCTGACTTACCGCGGAGGCGGCGTCAGCCATAGCGCGGACATCCCATAGTTGGAATTCTTCAACTCCTGTTTGGCAATAGCCTGAAGATGAACCTCATCAGGACCATCGGCGTAGCGCAACGCCCGGGCCCAAGTGTAACTGTCGGCCAATGGCGTGTCAGGCGTCATGCCCATTGCGCCAAAGACCTGCATTGCACGGTCCGTAACCGTTGCATGCACCTGGGGCGCTACCACCTTGATCAGAGATATTTCGCGGAACGCCTTTTTCGCGCCCACCTGATCTATCTTCCAGGCCGCCTTCAGGGTCAACAGCCTGGCCTGTTCGATCTCTAACCGGGATTTCGCGATCCATTCGCGGATCACGCCTTGTTCCGAAAGTTGCTTGCCAAAGGTCTTACGTTCCTGGGCGCGCTCCACCATCAAGTTCAGTGCCATTTCCGCCGCCCCGATCGAGCGCATGCAATGATGAATACGCCCCGGCCCAAGCCGGGCCTGAGCCAGTGCAAAACCGCTGCCCTCTTCGCCCAGCAGATTGCCGACCGGGACGCGCACGTCCTTGAAAACCAGTTCAGCATGACCTTCGGGATCGTGCATGTTCAGGATCGTCGGATTGCGCACGATCTCCAAACCGGGCGTATTCTTTGGAACGATGATCATGCTTTGCTGTTTATGGCGATCGGCGTTTGGGTCGGTTTTGCCCATGACGATGAATAGTCTGGTGTTGGGGTGGCAAGCATTGGTGATAAACCACTTGCGGCCATTGATGACGTATTCATCACCCGCGCGCCGGATAGATGTCGTTATGTTGGTCGCGTCCGAACTCGCCACATCCGGCTCGGTCATGGCAAAGGCCGAGCGAATCTTGCCGTTCATCAGCGGCACCAACCACTCTTCGCGCTGCTCGGGCGTGGCGAACATATGCAGCAGTTCCATGTTTCCGGTATCCGGCGCGTTGCAGTTGAACACTTCAGACGACCAGCTCACCTGCCCCATCATTTCTGCCAGGGGCGCGTAATCAAGGTTTCTGAGCCGCGTACCGGGCTCATCATCCCGCAAGGAGGGCAGGAACATGTTCCAAAGCCCCTCGGCGCGGGCCAGCGACTTGAGGTCTTCCATGAACGAAACTGGGAAATTGCCGGCTTCTATTTCCTCTTTATGGTCGCGAATGCGCGGATAGATGTGCGCCTCCATAAAGGCTTTTAGCCGGTCGTGCATTTCTTCGGCGCGTGGCGATGGAGCAAAATCCATAGTGATCCTCTTCAGTGAGTTGCAGCGGCGACTTCGTCGAGCGCCATTTGCGCCAGAGGGGCCACTAGGTCCTTGAACGCCATCGCGTTCTCGTTCGATGCATTCCCCGCCAGCGCACGACTATAAACACCCTGAGCAATCGCAGCCATCCGGAAGAAGGAAAACGCCAGATAGAAGGTCCAGTTTTCAATTTCTGGCAGTTCACGCAGCGAACAATACCGGTCGATCATCTCAGCTTCGGAAGGGATATTCAAAGCAGCCCGATCCAGCCCCTGCAACCCCCGGATCAGACCGGTCGGCGGCAACCGGAGACAGACACAGAAATATCCTAGATCAGCCATCGGGTGGCCCAGCGTCGACAGCTCCCAATCCAGAACGGCAGTGATCTGCGGGGTATCCGAAGCGAAGATAAAATTGTCTATGCGAAAATCGCCGTGGATCAGACTGACCGAACCGTCACCATCAGGCAGATTACGGGCCAGCCAGCTCATAAGCCGCTCCATCTCGGGAAGGTTGTTGGTTTCCGCAGCGCGATACTGTTTGGTCCAGCGGCTATACTGGCGTTCGAAATAATTTCCCGGCTTCCCGAAACCAGACAGACCGATGGCACTTATGTCAACCGAATGCAGCGCAGCCAGAACGCGGATCATTTCGTCAAAAATCGGACGATGGTCCGCCACGTCCAATTCAGGGAGCGCCGGGTTCCAGAAGATCCGCCCCTCCTGGAAGCTCATGACATAGAACATGGAACCGATGACATCCGTGTCCTCACACAGCACGTAAGGTTTGGCAACCGGAACCGCAGTGCCATGAAGTGCCTTGAGAACACGATATTCCCGATCCACTGCATGGGCCGAAGGCAGCAGGTCACCGGGCGGCTTGCGGCGCAGCACGTATTTCGAGCCACCGGCCTTCAGCAGATAGGTTGGGTTCGACTGCCCGCCTGAAAACTTCTGATAGGACAAAGGACCGGCGAAACCTTCGATGTGGCGCCCCAAATATGTCGAAAGCCGCTCGATATCGAGTTCGAGGCCGGATGATGTCATGCACAAATCTCCGTTTTCCGCCGGGATGTCATACAGCTTACCGCCACCAATGACATTTGTGAAATTTACTTGCATGATCGTCAGCATAAATCTGGTGAATGACATGACGACCAAGCTCAATAAGATCGACCTGAATCTTTTTGTTGTTTTTGACGCCATCTATACCGAGCGGAATCTGACCCGCGTTGCCGAACGCCTGTCGATCACACAACCGGCCGTCAGCAACGCCCTGACCCGGTTGCGCAGGGCACTGAACGACCCGCTTTTCGTGAAAACCGGCACGGGGATGCAACCCACAGCCCTGGCAGAGAGCATGTCGGACAGGATCTCTGCCGCTCTCCGCCAGTTGCAAGCCGCATCGGCGTAGGGTGAACGGTTCGACCCGTTTACCAGCAAACGGCTGTTCCGGGTCAGTTTGGTCGACCTTCACAGCCTCATCATCCTGCCCGGGCTTTTGTCCGGGTTTCAAGGCACGGCACCGCAGGTCGAACTCAGCCTCGTGCGCATTCCCCGCCGGGATACGCGCAAGGCGTTGCAGCAGGGCACGATCGACATCGCGTCGGACATTCCGATGCCGGACAGTTCGGATCTGATCAGCCGGACCATCATGAAGGACCGTTACGTCTGTGCCATGCGGCCCGACCACCCGCTGGGTTCGGGCCCATTGACGCTGGAGCGTTATCTTCAGCTGACACATCTGCATGTTTCCTCACGACCTCAGGGGGCAAGTCCGGTCGACATCGTCCTGCGCAAACTGGGTGCGCGGCGCAAACTCGGGCTTCAGATGCAAAGCTATCTGAACATCCGGGACATTCTGCACAAGACAGATATGGTTGCTACGCTGACCGAATGCAGCGCGCGTGAAATGGGGCTGCGCATGTTGAGGTTGCCGGTTGAAGTACCTCCGATCGAACTTCGCCTGTATCGGCATATCCGTTCTGACGGCGACGAAGCAGTACAATGGATGTTCGACCAAATCGCAGGTCGCACTGGCAGACCAAACGATTGGGAACAGCATCAAATGGTCGATCAGAGTAGTGACTGAACCATAAGCAACATGAGTCGGCAGGATATCAGAGGAGCTTGCCTTCCGATCCTCGAATCCGGGAAGTCGAAAACTTCACGTGTTGATCTGACCCTCAGACTTTTTTGGGTAATGCGTCATACGTTGCCTGAAGATAGGCAAAGCCGTATCTTCGATCAGGCTCCAGATGGGTCCCCTCTGCCCACTCGTTCCACGCGTTTATGAAAACGATTTTTTCGTCAGCACTGTATTTTTCCTGCGCAAGAACCTGACGACACAAGTGTTCCGTCCAGCGCCTGTAGGCATCGATTGAGAACCGGCCCATAATCCGTGGAGCATCCTGATTACGCGCGGTATTGTCCCAGGAAAGCGTGGAGGACCGAAACAACTTGTATTCAGGTTCCGGCTTTTGAAGTTCTGCCTCTACCACGGCTTGATAGTCCAGAACGGCTCCCGTGAATTCTGGATTGTGGATCCCCATCTCATCCGTGATGTCGGTGCGCTTTACCTGATGCGGAGGGAACTCCATAGCAGCGTCGAAACCCAGTTTCTCGGGGTCGCCAATATCAAAAGTCTGGGCAGCTATGAGATACAGGTCCGACTCGCCCCAGCTCTGCGCCTCTTTTCGCCATGCTGCGGTTGTTTCCTCGATATTCGGTATGATGTTCGCACGGTAAACGATAAAAACAGGCTTCCCATCTATCCGAATATAGCGCGGATCATCAAAGTATTTACGTATATGGCGGAGAAGGTTCAGGGAATCCTCGATCGAATGGTTCTGCGCGATAAGAACGTCATGCGCCCGCCCGTCCCAGCGGCGCGTCCAGTTTTCATTTGCCCATGTCAGGCAAAAAGGCATGTCAACCTCCGGATTGCCCAACATTTGTTCGAGCGGGTGTTCCATCAGGGTCTTTCCGCCGAACCAATAGTAGTAATAGGAGAAGCCTCCTATCCCGTAAGATTTCGCGATCCGCGCCTGTTCGACCATGATCTCTTGCAACCGCAAGTCGTAGTAGCCCAGATGAATCGGACAGTGAGGCTGGTAATGGCCCGGGTAATTCGGAACGGCCTTTCCGACATTGGTCCATTCAGTAAAGCCTTTACCCCACCATTCATCATTCTCTTTAAATGGGTGAAATTGCGGCAGGTAATGCGCGATCGCCCGTACTGCGGGATCAGCTTTCGCAGGCGGGTCGAAATGTTTGAACTCTTCGGCCTGACCAACGGCTTCAAATCCCTGCCTGTTTGATTGCCCAGGTTTGTCCCAACCCCGTTTGGGGTCTCTTTTCTTGGCTGAATTTCTGAACCGCCTTGCCGTACGTGGCGACAAAGGTGGGCTGAGTTTCGACGCCGCGGTCAGCAAATAGTAAAGCAGGGTATCTTTGACGGACATTCTGTTTCCCGTACTAAGGTGCGTCGTGCCGACTATGACAAAGAAAACCTTTTTTTCTACGCAAAGCACGAGACAGAGTTGCATGACAAGTACTTGGAACTTTCATGCAACTCAATCCAGCGTGGTTTTCTATTTTGTGCGGGCCGCGGACAGCCATTGCTTCAGCAACCGACCGCTGACCGTATCGCGCAAAAGACGGAAAGCCCGTTTGGCCAATGATTTATTGGCACCATATGGAACGGGTTGCGCGTGACCTTGGGTGGCTTCGCGACGGCGCGAGATCTCGGGCACGCCCACATGCGTCCAGTCGGTCAGCTTTGACCCCTGTAGAGCGGCTTTAGTCGCGTGTAAAAACGCGTGCCCATACTCCCGATCCGGTTCAAGATGACATCCTTCCGCCCATTCATTCCATGCATTCACGAAAACGAAACGTTCCTGGTCAGGGAAATCCTGAGCGGTTTTGCGCAAGGCTTGCGAGAGCCAATATTCATAGTTCTGCGGCGTTCCGTTCAAAACAATCATGGCATTTTCTTTCCGCCGGGCAGTGTTGTCCCAGGACGGAAAAACCGATCGATGAACGTTGTTTTCCGGTCCATAGTTGTGACCCAAGTACTGTTCTGCGATCGCGGAAAAGTCGACGCAATGGCCTTGGAAATCGTCGAACAAATCCACCTCTGGCGAGAGGTTGGGCACGTTGATGCTGTGGGGCGGGAATTCCACACCGGAATCAAACCCGTATGACGCGTAGTCCCAGTTACGGTGCGTAAGCGCACAGGCCAGATGTATTTTGGGGATGCCAACAGACGCGCAATAGTCTCGCCAGACCTGAACGGTTTTGCGCGAGTTCTTCAGATGTTGTGGACGATACACAATCAGGAACGGAGCGCCATCTACTGTTATGTAGCGAGGGTCACGAAAAAAAGGCTCGATCGACTTAATGAATTCCAGATCGTCTTCGGGCTTGTACTTCTGCTCAATGAGGATCTCGTGTTCAGCCGCATCCCAGCGGCGCGTCCAGTTCTCATTCGCCCAGCAAAGACAAAACGGCATATCGCTTTCAGGATCCGCAAGCATTTCGTCGACGGGACGTTCGAGCAGTCGCTTTCCGGAAAACCAGTAGTAATGGTAGCAGAATCCATCAATTCCGCTGGCTTTGGCCATTTCAATCTGCTCAAGCCGCGTTTCACGGACCCGCAAGTCATAAAACCCCAGATCTGTAGGAAGATGAGGTTGATAATGCCCGGTGAAAAGAGGCTTGGCTTTTGCGACATTTGTCCACTCGGTGAAGCCCTTGCCCCACCACTCATCGTTTTCCGGGATCGGATGGAACTGAGGTAGGTAGAAGGCAATAGTCCTGATACTGCCAAATTCACGATTGGCGATGCTCGTGGACATTACTTCTTCAACCCCAACATCCGCGCGAGCGATTTTTTTTTCTTCTTGGCCAGTGGGCCCGGATCAACGCGCGAACCTGTGCCTGAGTTAACGGGACCGATCGTTGATTGCAGGTCAACGTCCTCGGACAGAGGCAAACCAGCCATCATGTTGGTCCAATGCTGTCTGGTTTCTTCATCGGGTTGTTCGACGGGTAAACCCATCAGGTAGATATCATTTACCGCGCGTTCTTTGGGGACCGATCTACTCACGACTTGGAACACATGAGAATAGCGATTGCGCTGCAATGCAGCCTGAACATCCTGAGGCAAACGACTCCACCGGTGGCAAAACTCCGTCATCTCTGGCGAACGAACCACAAACTCGGCTTGTTCAATGCTCATACCCTGCGAAGACAGCAGGTGCTGAACATTTTTGATGCCGAAAAACCGGACATGGGTTCGATCCAACAGGCCCCAGTCACGATACTCGAAATCTTCATCGACAAGACAACCAGCAATCGCTGCATGGCCAACATGCGGCAGCGAAAGAATCACCGACCCCGTGTCGTTCAAAAGCGATTTCATGCCTGAAAGAACGCTCCACGGGTCGTAAACGTGTTCCAGAACGTCTGCAGCGATCACGTAATCGAAAACCCCGTCTTTTTCGCGAACGATGTCACTCCATGAATCATCGTTGAGATCCATCGGGTACACCGAACGGGCAAACGGTTTTAGCTTCTCGATCGCCGAAGGGTCGATCTCAAGCGCCACAACATCACATTCCAACGTGCCGGAAAGATGGCGCGTGATCGAACCAGGCCCGGCCCCGATCTCAAGCACCTTGGACCCGGGCTTTACCATGCGCAGCACACGTGCAGGTGCTACATCACTAATCATATCAATGTCGTATTCGTAAGTGTGTCTATCGCTCACTGCAATTCTTCCGTGATGCTTATTTCGTGCTTCAATTCGGCTGCTATATAGTTTGGTCTGGTTCTGCAATCCCCAATACCAAACCGATACATGAGGCTTCAGATGTTATACCCAGATAATACTCAGTTTCGGCGGTTACTGTTGCACAAAACTTCCCCGGCAGCAATGACCCCTCGCCTTGGGCCATTGACAACGAAGATTCTCCGCAACCACTTCCAAAGTAACGCTTTTAGACTGAATTGTGGTTCGAAACCCGTTCACCTCGGAGAGTCGACATACGCGTGACTGTCGAGACGTATTTCGTGGTTTCCTGCCGCATTCCATCAGAGGCATGCTTGAAATAATTGCATAGTTTCCGCAGCTTACCGATATCGCGGAAGGTTGCGGTTTAGGCAGTATGATGTCTGTCAGATGCGCGCTTGGTACAGAGCGCGCACCCTTGCGTCTGCAACCATTTGCAACACTTACGGTGCACCGCATGCGCATTACTCTGGCAAATGGATTGCACCGGGATTCCTATATCGCTTTCAAGGCGTGCTGCTACTTCTTGGTTTCAAACTGACGACAGGCAACAATCTGCTCACTCACCTCATTTGTCGGAAATCGGAAAACCACAAAGACGTACATCGCACTGCTCAGAGCAAAAAGCCCAGCACTTCCCAACGTGTTTTCGCCAACCTGCCACCCTCGTTGATCGGTTTTATGTCCTGGCTTCACCGGTTCAAACCGCTTCAAATACTTCACAGATTGTTGTCGCTGAGCGGACAGGGCCACAGAGTGCACTCTGCAGCCCAGACCTGTCACACTGGAACCGGGGTTGACCCTAACTGTGTTTGAGAGGAAGTAACAATCAGGTCCATTCCACAGAGACGGCAGGCAGGATTGTCACAGATTACGATCATAAGCGTTTGCTACAACAGCACCGGGGTCCTGCCTGAGATGCTGAATTCGATCCCCGAAGGCGTGCCCACGATTCTAGTCGACAATGGGTCGGATGATATTGAAACGGTGCGGCAATTGGCAAAGGCACACGGCGCAACTCTGGTCGAAAACCCTGAAAACATTGGATTTGGCCGCGCCTGCAACCTTGGTGCCGCCAAAGCAACCTCGGACCTGCTTTTGTTTCTGAACCCGGATTCTCAATTGTTGCCCGGAGCGTTAGACGCTCTACAAGAGGGGGCCGACTATCATCCGGATGCGTCAGCATTTAATCCTGCTATTCTCGACCGGAAGGGGGCACCTCGTTTCAGGCGCTACAGTGTGATCATTCCCCGAAATGAGACCCTGCCCAGGAAAACAGCCAATTCCGACTTTGAATTGCCAGTCCTCGTCGGCGCCGCGTTTCTGGTCCGCCGCGAAGCATTCGAAGCGGTTGGCGGGTTTGATCCCGAAATCTTTCTGTATCATGAAGACGATGACCTGAGCCTGCGGCTCAAGGCTGCCTGCGGTCCACTGTACTATATTCACAACGCTCAGATGCGCCATGCCAGAGGCAAGTCTTCTCCAGGAAGCCCAGCCATCGCTGGCCTGAAAGGCTGGTATATGGGGCAATCGAGAGTTTATGTCGCCCGCAAACATGCAGTCCCGATGGCTTTTGGTCGAGCCCTGGCATCGGCGCTTCTGCAAATGCTGTCACCGGTTGTGTTGTTCTCAGCGAGAAAACGCGCCAAACAATGGGCCTTCTTGCGCGGCGTTTGGCATGGCCGAAATGCCCGACCTGCCCCGTTCAGACCTTGATTACAAAGCGTGAAGCAGTTTGCGGCCTGGGCACAATCCAGTCTGAACACGTAACCGTGAGACAGTTCCCGGCCTAGCTCAAAAGCCCCTTCAGATAGGTGCCGTACGTGGACTTGGCGAACAGGCGCGCGCGCGTATCAAGAGCCTCGTCGTCGATCCAGCCATTCGCCCAGGCAATTTCATCCAGGCTGCCGGTCTGCATACCCTGACGTTCCGTGATCGTGCGCACGAAGTTTCCCGCATCCAGCAAAGACCCGTGTGTGCCGGTATCCAGCCAGGCAAAACCGCGCCCCATGGTCTGCACATCCAGCAAACCTTCGTCCAGATACATCTCCAACAGCGACGTGATTTCCAGCTCGCCGCGATCTGACGGTTTGACCTCAAGCGCGCGGGCCGGAGCATCGCCATCCAGAAAATAAAGACCCGTCACCGCGTAGTTCGACGGAGGTACCTTTGGTTTTTCGACGATCGCGCGGGCTTTGTTTCCTTCGAAATCCACAACGCCGTAGCGTTCGGGATCAGCGACCCGATACGCAAAAACCGTACCGCCGCGCTCCAGTTGATCCGCCTCGAGCAGCAGGTCCGGAAGGCCATGTCCGAAGAAAATGTTATCACCCAGAATCAACGCAGACGGGGCACCATCCAGAAAATCCTCGGCCAGTGTATAAGCCTGCGCCAGACCATCAGGAGACGGTTGCACAATCCAGGTCAAGGACAACCCGTATTGACTGCCATCCCCCAACAGGCGCTGAAACTGATCCTGATCCTGAGGGGTGGTGATGATCGCGATTTCGCGGATCTGCGACAGCATCAAAACACTCAGAGGGTAAAAGATCATCGGCTTGTCGTAGATCGGCAGCAACTGCTTCGATATCGCCATGGTAATCGGGTAAAGCCGGGTTCCGGACCCACCGGCAAGAATAATGCCTTTGCGCTGCATAATCTGTCCTTTCAAGGTTCAGCTGGTCGCTGACTTCAACTCGCTCAATATCTCGGCCAGTCCAGCTTTCCAGTCGGGCCTGTGAATTCCGAACACATTTTCAAGCCGCGAACAGTCCATACGTGAGTTCAGCGGCCTGGGCGCAGGCGTTGGGTACGCTTCGGTTGGAATATCTTCGATCTGAACCGACAAGCCGGATTGAGAAACAATTTCACGGGCGAAATCCGCCCAGCTGGCATCGGGTGCACCGGAATAGTGGAACACACCGCCTTTGGCTTCGAGGCCGGCCTTGGCCATTTCAAGCAAGGTGTCGGCAATGTCGGCAGCAGGTGTTGGCCCACCGATCTGATCTGCGACAATGGTCAGCTTGTCACGGGTCTCTGCCAGTCGGATAATGGTCTTTACAAAGTTCTTTCCGTGGGCCGAAAAAACCCAGCTTGTGCGCAAAATGGCGTGCTGTCCACCAGCCGCTGCAATCTGGCGTTCGCCGTCCAGTTTGGTTTGACCATAGGCTCCCAACGGCCCGGTCAGATTATCGGTGCTCCAGGGGGTCGTTCCAGAACCGTCAAAAACGTAGTCTGTGGAAATATGCAGAAAGGGCAGGTCTCGGGCCGCGGCGGCATGCGCCATTGCTCCGGGTGAATCTCCGTTGATCCGCTTCGCCAGCTCTCTTTCTTCTTCGGCCTGGTCTACGGCAGTATACGCTGCTGCATTGATGATCACGTCCGCATCCGTGTTCCGGATGGCTTCTGCACATTGCGTCGGATCCGACAAATCGGCCGCGGCGCGATCCAGGGATTCAACCAAGACATCATGTGCCTGTCCGCGACGTCGCAACTCGGTCGCCACCTGCCCCCCGTGGCCGAATACCAGCGCCTTCATTTGGCAACACCCAGTCGCTCACCCACACCGCTGCGGGCCTGCAGGGCGTTTAACCACGCGCTGTTGTCCAGATACCACTGGACTGTCTGTTCCAGACCAGTTTCAGGCGTATAGGAAGGGCGCCAGTTCAGTTCCGTGCGAATCCGGGTCGGGTCAATAGCATAGCGCTGATCGTGACCGGGGCGATCAGCGACGAACGTGATCAAATCCGCATATGGAGTTTCACCCGGCTTGAGGCGATCCAGAATTGCGCATAGCATTCTGACAAGATCAAGATTGGTCATCTCATTCTCGCCACCGATGTTGTAGCTGCGGCCCAGTTCGCCCTTTTCGAGAACCAGCAACAGGGCTTCGGCATGGTCGTCGACGTGCAGCCAGTCGCGAATATTGTCACCTTTCCCGTAAATCGGGATCGGTTTGCCTGCCAGCGCGCTGAGGATGACCACGGGGATCAGCTTTTCCGGGAACTGGTAAGGGCCGTAATTATTGGAGCAATTGGTAAGAACCACTGGCAGGCCGTATGTTTCACGCCACGCCCGCACGAGATGATCCGATCCCGCTTTCGAGGCCGAATAAGGTGAGTTCGGCTGGTATGGGCTGTCTTCGGTGAAAAACCCAGTTTCACCCAAGGATCCAAAGACTTCATCGGTTGAAATATGATGAAACCGAAAATGCTCGGGTCGGCCTGCACCCACCCAATAGGTGCGTGCGGCTTCCAACAATACATAAGTACCGGTCAGGTTCGTGTCGATGAACGCTGCCGGGCCATCGATCGAACGGTCAACATGGCTTTCAGCGGCCAGATGCATGATCGCGTCGGGCTGGTGCGTGTTCAGAATTGCCGACATCGCGGCCGCATCCCGGATATCCGCATGTTCAAAAACGTATTCCGGCACATCCGCGACAGCGGCAACATTGTCCAGACAGGCCGCGTAGGTCAGGGCATCGACATTGACGACCGAATGCCCATCGGCAATCGCGCGACGGATAACGGCAGAGCCGATAAAGCCCGCCCCGCCCGTAACCAGAATTTTCATTGTGTGCCCTCGAATACGAAAGGTGATTCAATTTCGCGCAGAAGTGGTGCGATCCGATCTTTCTCGGACAGCTGGGGTTCTGAATTGTTCTGTGGCCATTTAATGCCGATATCGAGATCGTCCCAACGAACCGCACCTTCAGTTTCCGGCGCGTAGGTATCAGAGCACTTGTAGACGATTTCGGTCTCCGGCTCCAACGTCACAAACCCATGCGCGAATCCCACCGGAACCAACAGCATCCGCCCATTCTCGAAACTCAGTTCTTCACCGACCCAGTGACCATAGGTGGGCGAGCCTTTGCGGATATCGACCGCGACATCAAACAGCCGCCCACGACCGCAGCGCACCAGTTTAGCCTGCGCCTTTGGCGGAGCTTGAAAATGCAGTCCGCGTACCGTGTTCACCGTGCTCGAAAGGGAATGATTGTCCTGAACGAATTGCGTATGAATCCCTTGTGCCGCAAAGCCGTCGGCATTGTAGGTTTCCTCAAAGAACCCGCGATGATCGCCAAAACGCTTCGGGGTAATCAGTTTCACTTCCGGAATGGAAAGCGCCAATATTTCCATTGTTACTAGTTTTCATCTCTGTGTTGAAGTCTCGGCCTGCTATGTCACATTTGCTCCACCAACGCCAAGACCTATGTTGTCCGATCAGCAATTTGAGCGGCTTATCGGTTCTAAAGGTCAGGCGATTATCACAGGCAAATTGCGATTCTGGTAGAATCCATTGAAAATACTGGGCCATCTCCACATGAAAACACAGGGATGGAACAGATAACGAAGCCGCAGGCGCGACAACGCTTGGGCCAAAACCAAAAGCACCACGATGTGGTATGGCATTCGAGCGCTGAGCCTGGGACGTGTCAATTTGGCCGTAAAAGCCAGCCAGTGCCATCCCGTTTTTAGAGTTACAAACCTTGCTTCACCCGAGACGTCACTCGACGTTCAGGTCGCTTCGAGATTACCCAATAAGATAGACGTCATGTCCGCGTTGATAACCCCATCCAAGGCCACAACATCGATACCCGTTTGATAGGCTACATTGTCCTTGGTTATTCCGGAAAGGTCCGCGTTTTCATCCAGAAATACCCATTCAGGGTCATGGGCCGTGGGTTGTCCGACCGCGACTTGCAAAATTGCAAGCGCATCCAGAGCGTTCACGGTGCCATCCCTGTTGACGTCTGCGGCTATCAGGTTTTCCGCGGTCGCTGGACCCCATGTCGGATCAAGACCAACCGAGATACGCAACACTTGCAAAGCGTCCAGCGCGTCAATCTTCCCGCTTGCCGTGGAATAGTGTTTGGTGATGTCCAGCACTCCGGGAAAGGTGCCATCCGGCAATTCCAGTTCGAACCGCCCCTGATCATCTGCGGTAGCGGATACCGTACCCCCGCCGTCTGGCGTGAACCGGATTTCCGCGTCCGTCAGCCCCGGATTTGCGGCCTCGCTGTCCACCGTAATCTGCCCGACCAATCCATCAGAGCTGCCCGGTGTCTGCCCGCCCAGGTCCCCGAAATCTACCGGGATGTGATCCGGTCCGGCGAAGCCTGCGCCAAAGATATCCGTGCTTGTCAAAGTGCCGCCCGAGGCGGATTGGACCTGCACGGTCTCGCCACGATATTCGATCTGAGCACCGTTTGCCGTGCTGGTAAAGGTCAGTTGCTGAGGCGACCGCAACAGAAGGTAGTCGAACATATCCAGTCGATCCAGGCCCGCCTGAAAATCGGTTATTGTGGTCAGACCACTACCGGACTGCATCACGAAGATGTCGGCCCCTGCACCACCCGACATCGTCGTCGCACCCTTCCCCGCGATGAGAATGTCGTCTCCGGCGCCTCCCAGTAGGGTCGTGTCCAGAATACTGCCGCTCAGGATATCGTCCGACGCACTCCCGTTCACCGTACCGAACCCTTTTCTTACCGCACCCAGATCATCAACCGGAACAGTCAGGACAGTCACTCCGGCATCCTGTTGCGATGTTACGAAAATTTGCAACTCATCACCCACATGCGCAACGCTAATCGATTCGACATTCTGCAACCCACTCGCCACCGTGTCCGCGAAACTGTCCAGATGAACCAGTTGACCTTCGAGTGTCAGAGTGAACAGAGACAGGCCATCATCGCCGCCGCCTGCAACCACAAAGACCCGCCCGTTCACGTCTATGACCGCCAGATCCTGAACCGATTCAAACCGCGTATGAAGCGTATCAAGCACATGGTCCGTCGCCTTCAAACTTCCATCGCTGTTCAATTGAAGAACACTGAGAGAGTTGCTGCCGGACCCCGCCACCACAACCCAGGATTTACCGTATGCCTCTACGGTCTCGACATCCGTTGGGGTTGAAACACCAAGGGTTCCGAGTGCCGAATCATTGTTGATCTCGGTTAACGTGCCGGTGCCGGAGTCGATGCGGTACGTCGCGACAGAGTTTGTTGCCGCGTCACTTGAGATCAGAAAATGTTCCGAACCCGACCGCAATGTCTGCATGGCATCCGCTGTGCCGGCAATCAAACCCGCAAGACTGAGCGTCCCGTTCGCGTTCACATGATAGGTTCCGATATTGTCGGTATCCGCATGCGCCATCGCAAGGACATCCAAAGACCCAAGTGAAAACTGCTCGATGGCCGAGATATCTCCGCCTCCGTTGAGCGTTCCTGTTTCTTTCAGGCTACCGATCGTTCCGTCCGCGTTCACGTCATACCCGACCAGGCCCGCGGCAGTGTTGATATCGAGCGCAATCTGCTCGGTTCCCGCCAGCGTTATCGGCGTGGCACTGCGCCCCACCTGGAAGGTGATCGAACCGCTGTAATATTCTGTGTCAACCAGCTGCGGCAGGGCACCTTCGGCCAACCGCCAGACTGCGACGCCGCCACCCGGACCGGTCACCGCGTAGAGATACGTATTCCCGTTAAGCGTTTTTAAAGCCGTATCGCCGATACCTGAATCGAGCGCCGTGCTCCCTGTTGCCACTACACTTTCGAACTGAAGCATCACAGCCATCACCTCACACGCCACCCCTGGCAGTTACGGCAAGATGACCAGATGAGCAGACCGAAACCAAAGCAGAATTGTGGTGAAAACGAGAAGTTCGGTTTCAGTTTAACTCAATTTTTTCAGGTCCGATCGCAACGGCAACAAATGGGAAAGACAGATGAGCAAAACGCCAAACAGCACATCCTTTCCTGTTGCGATGATCGCGGACACCACATGCGAGGGCAAGATGACCATAGCACCTGAGGCCAACAATCGTCCGGCGGCTGACTCAACGGACGGAGATCGCAAATCTCAAGTTCAACAATGGATCAATGGAAAGCTTGGTCGTTGGGCGGGTCGAGGCGCGGCTGGCGGCCTTATGTCCACATTGATGGCTTTGCCCGCGTTGTCGCAAGCAACCGTCGAGGAGCTGTACGCCTTCCAGTTCGCAGAAACAATTCCGGGTGTGCGATCCGCCAAACTGCTGAAAAACGGCGATGTTCTTCTGAAAATGGCTGACGGTCGGACGATGATCGTGGCGGCGGAAAACGTACAGGTTTTGGACAGCGGCGCAATCATGATCGCAGAAGAGGCAGTTGCCGAAATCGCCCAGTTCAGCGCAGCTGAAGCCGGAGCGACAGCTGGTGGAATCAGCGGTGCAGGGGCTGCACTGGGTGGCCTTGGTCTGGCCGGTGCGGCTGCCGCCGCAGGCGGAGGTGGCGGTGGCGGCGATTCCTCTGAACCCGTCGCGTCAGAGCCTGAACCCCAACCCCAACCAGAACCGAGCTACACCAGCCTGAACCTGGCCGAACTTCAGGCAACGGCATTGAACAGCGCCATTACCAATGCCACCGCTCCTGAAGGAACATCGACGGTTGAGGTCACGATAGGTTCGCTTGTCAAAAGCGTAACGCCCAACGATGAGGGCAGTTGGAGCGTTTCTCTCACTGCTGCCGAAGCAAATGCGCTTCCGCAAGGCGTCTCTACGGTGACAGTCAGACATCTGGACGATTCAGGCACGGAACTGTCAAGCGAATCCGTTCAGTTCGATATTGATACAATTCCGCCAACCCTGTCGATCACCGGGTTTTCCGATGGCGTTGTTTTGAATTCGATCGAACAGGCAACAGATCTGACAGTCACCGGAAGGACCGATGCAGAAGACGGGCAGACCGTTACCGTCTCAATGAATGGGCAAGACTATTCGGGCACAGTATCCAACGGACAATGGAGCGTTACTGTCCCGGCGGCAGACCTCTCGGCCCTACCTGATGGCTCGACGATTGCCGTTACCGCTGATGTTGCCGACGCGACGGGAAACTCCGCACCACAGGCTAGCGGAAGCTTTGATACTGATTTTACTGCACCAACTGTTTCTCTGGATCCCGTGGCTGGCGGCTCGATAGAACTGATCGACGTAGCCGGCGACCTGGCCTTGACCGGTTCCACCACGGCAGAGGACTGTCAGACCATCATCGTTACGTTCAACGGACAAGTGCATACAGGCACCGCTTCTGGCGGAAGCTGGAGTGTAACGATCCCCAATTCCGATCTGGGCAGTCTTTCCACCGGAGTGCCCGCATCGATTCTGGTTGCCGTCGAAGATGTGTCGGGCAATCCGGCAGTGCCGCTTCTTGTATCGGTTCCCGTGGACCTGACCGGCCCTTCCATTTCGATATCACCGCTTCCTGTTGGTTCCGTACTGAACGAAACCGAAGCCGGATCCGACTTGACCATCAGCGGGCTGACGTCAAATGTTGAGGATGGTCAACAAGTTACCGTAACCCTCGATGGTCAAGCATATTCCGGAACAGTATCCGGCGGGGCCTGGAACGTGACTGTGCCAACTGGGGATCTGGCGTCTCTGCCGGATGGGAGCAACTTCTCTGTTACAGCGGATGTCGACGACGCCAGCGGCGTGACGGCACCGCATGCTGAAGTGACACTTTCCAAGGATGTGACCGCTCCAACACTCAGCATCGACAGTTTCTCGGACGGAGCTGTCATGAACGCATCCGAGCGGACTACAGATCTTTCAATCTCGGGAAGCACGACAGCAGAAGACGGACAAATCATAACTGTCAGCTTGAACGGGCAGTCCTATACTGCATCGGTTTCTGGAGGCAGCTGGAGCGCGACTGTACCTGCTTCGGATCTGACAGGTCTTTCTGACGCGGCGTCCATCACCGTAACAGCGGATGTCTTGGACGCTGCCGGGAATCCAGCTCCACAAGCCAACAACAGCTTTACCACCGATTTCATGCCACCGACGATCGGAATTTCAACCGTATCCGACGGGGCTGTCATGAACGCCGTTGAACAAGGAACCGACCTGACAGTGTCAGGAACTTCCGATGCGCCGGACGGAACAGTTGTTACCGTCGAGATCACGCGCACTGACGGCACTACGGACGTTACCGGAACGGCAACGGTAACCGGGGGCATCTGGACCTATACGGCAACCGTGACAGATTTGTCTGCCCTGCAAGACATCGACACTTACAATATCAATGCGTCGATCTCGGACGCAGCGGGAAACAACAATCAAACCACAACAAGCTTTGCCACTGACTTCACAGCACCTTCAATAACCATAAACAGTCTGCCTGTGGGTGCCGTGTTGGACGTGACCGAGAGGGGCGTGGATCTTGCAATCTCGGGCACAACCACGGCTGAAGATGGCCAGACCGTTTCGGTTACATTCGGTGGGCAAACCTATACAGACGTTGCATCAAATGGGTCTTGGGCAGTTACCGTTCCCACCAGTGATCTTGGACTGCTCTCTGACGGAACGACCTATTCCATTTCCGCCACTGTTGACGATCTTGCCGGAAACAGCTCCGCAGCCGCGAACAGCTCACTCTCCACAGATTTTCGCCCCTTGTTGACGTTGAACGATATCGGGGTCAACAATTCGATTGCTCTGGGCGATGCTCAAACCTCCGGTATTACCCTCAGCGGTTCATCCGCCGGACTGACAAACGGCCAGTCGGTGGATGTCACGTTGAACGGAACTTCGGTCGGATCAGCAACGGTGACCGCAGACGGATCCTGGACATTGTCTGTCGCAGCGTCTGACTTTTCGGCTGTAGAGGCAGGTGAAGACCTTGTTTTTTCGGCGCAGGCGACAGTTGCGGGTGGGCCAGATCCACAGCCAGCCTCCGAGCAAGCCGTTGCGCACGAACCCGCCGCTTACGTGATCTCTGAAGTCGGGCGCACAGGATCTACGGTGACGTTCGCAATCTACGCCGAAGCCGAACGCGATATCTCCAGCGGTTTGGCTTTGACGGCAGAACTCGAATTTGACTCTTCAGTTGCCACATTCAACAGCGCGTCGGTTTCGGAAAACAACGCCTTCGATTTGTTTTTGGCCAGCCCGGGCGCCGGGGACACGATGAATTTTGCCGGCGCCGCGACAACCTTTACAGATCTCTCTCAGCCGCTTGTCATCTTCACGATGACAATCCAGGACGTCAGCCAGCCTATTGAGCTGACAATCAAAACGTCTGATGGCGGACCAACGACAGTTCAGTTTGGCACCAATAGTGATGACACACTCGTCGCCGCGAATACGGACACCATCACTCGCGGCGGTGATGGCGACGATACCATTGATGTTTCTGCGGCAGGACGAGACATCGTCGTCTTCGAAGCAGACCCGGCCAGCAATGGTACAGACACTGTGACTGGCTTCACGATTGGCCCGGCTGCGGATATAACCGACGCACTGATGTTCCACGGGCTGGACACCAATGCGCTTCGCGGTGATGGCACCGGATTCGATTTGCTTTCCGCTGGCGACATGTTGGGCACAAACACCGGATTTGTCGGTCTTGACACAGTACTCACCGACCTCAACCCCAGCACAATCGAAGCTGCTGTCGAGAGTTTCACCGGAGCCATGGCAGGCGATGAGCTTTACGTGATGGCAACCGACGGAACAAACAGTGTTCTGGTCAAGGTAGATTTCCAGGCGCCGGACGATGCCAGCGTTGAAACCGTGGCCACGTTCCAAGACCTGAGCGATCTGAGCGGCCTGACCGCAGATAACATCCTGCACACCGACCCAACTGGGGCAACGGCTTAACCCGACCCGGCGTACGAACGGACGGAATTCAACATCAAGAGGTGGTTATGGCACAGAATGGCTTAACTCCAGTCAGTATTCGACGACATGGTCATCGGTTCTGGAAGAGGTTTACCTCATTCGATTTCGCGCGAAATATGGCAGATTGCCCCGTTGTTGAAGCCGAAATTCTTCAGGCCGCAGCCACTTTTCCAATCATTTTTCGGAAATCTGAATACGGGTATTACCCAATGGCTGTTTTGTCCATGCATCCAGACCCGCCTACACCATTTGTATCGGCGCAGGGCAATTGGCTTGCGACTTACGTCCCATCCGCTTTGCGCTGCGCTCCGTTCCGGCCCCAACTGATTGAACCGGACGGTGACGGCAGCGACGAATTGCTTGTCGACGAAACGTCTGGGCTCATCACTGACAATCCGGATGACGAAGTATTCTTCGACAAATCAGGGCAACTTTCGCCGGAACTGAAAAAAGTCGCAGCTTTCTTTCGCGCTCTGAAAGAGTCGATGAGATACACAACTCATCTATGTCGTGTTCTTGCTGACATGGGATTGTTTAGTCCGCTTACCTCCTTCCAGGGGGTTGAGGTCCCATGCGGGCATTATGGCGTCAAGCAGAACACTCTGGAGAAAATTCCCCGGGCGCACTTGTCACTGCTTACGTCGAATGGGGGCTTGCGACTGATTCACGCTCATCAGATTTCGCTGACCCATTGTATTTGGCTGGCACATGCTCATGCCCGCGCGCATCGAGTAACTGATGGTTCTCTGACACAAAAGACCACCGGTGTTTCAGGGTTTTTGGACGCGTTGGTTGCGGCGCAACAGAAAGAAGAAGCCATGGACCGTTGCAGGCAGGAGGGTCTCCATGCGTTCCAGTAAGGCAATGCTATCTTGGGTTGCGTTCGCTGTGTTTGCGATACTGCTGTCCGCCTGCACACCCCCTCCTGATTTGTCTTCTGTGGCAGTATCCTTTGCACCCAGGACCACCGGTGCCGGTGCAACAAAGCCATCGGCAGAACTTAGTCAAAGCGCGTTCGGGCAACGCGTGCGCCAGGCGGTAGAGACAAGCCCGACACTGGCACAAAGCGATACCAGAATGGATGTCGCATCAGCCAATCGAGATGCAGCTGAAGGCGCATTTCTTCCGCAGATATCGTTGGGGATAAATGCGCGGTCTGAACGGGTTGAGTCGGATATTGCAGATGTTTCACCTTATCTGAGAATCTCGCAATTGGTTTATGACGGTGGGGCCGCATCAGGAGATCTGACGGCAGCGCGAGCACGCGTTATGGAAAGCCGGGGTGATCAGATTCAAACGGCATCGGCCACGGCGCTGGCGGCCGTTGAGACCTATGTACTTGTCCTTGATCAAAGGAAGATACTCCGTATCGCAGCCGACAATGTCTCGGTCCATGAAGAACTGGTACGTCAAATTTCAGACCGTACAGCGGGTGGGGCGGGTTCAAATGCAGATGTTCTGACCGCTCAGTCCAGAATGGCAGATGCGCGCACAAGACTGGCGGATGCACGAGCACGAACTGATCGGGCCGAAGAGCGATTCCGCGAAGTGTTCGGGACTTTTCCCGGCTTATTACCCCCACCCGTGCCCGCTCCTCCGCTGAATAGAAGTGACGCCCAGATTGTGATGAACAGCCCTCAGATACGCAGGGCTGACGCTGGCTTGCTGGCGGCCAAAGCCGAGTGGTCAGCAGCTCAGGCACGGCGTAAACCGAACGTTCGGGTCGCAGCATTTGCCAACCAAGATGACACTCGGGATGCAAATTTTGGCGTGGATCTTTCATTCAACTACGAGTTGGATAGTACTGGTCAACGCCGTGCCGCCATCGCAGCAGCTGAAGCGGAAGTGAAAGAAGCGGAATTTGCACGAGAGCAATTGGTTCGCGAAATCATGCGGGAACTGGGCTTTATTCGATCCGATCAAAAAGCAGGAGCGGAAAGACTGCGTGCGGCCCGTATTGCGGCGACCGCCAATGCCGACAGTGTTACAGCATCCCGCGCGCAGTTCTCAATTGGGCGTCGCAGCCTGATAGAAATCCTGGACGCTCAGCGCGATTACGTAAATGCGCAAGAACGCCTGATCCTGGCCGAGCAGAGCTTTTTTCTGACCAACTACGCAGCTCTGAGCCTCACCGGAGACATTTTGGATCTGCTCGGCATATCGCCCGGCAACTGGAGCGAGGAGAAATGAGCACGTTGAAATCAATGCAAGACCGCCCTCGTTTGACAAGCTTCGAAGCCTGCCTTCTGAATATTGCCACTACACTTGAACGCCCCCTGACCCTCGCAACAATACAGGCGGCACAGACAGGCGCAGACGGGGATCTGACAATTCGTGACATCGTCGCCGTAGCGCAAAACACTGGTTTACAGGCGGGATATGGCGAGCGGCGCATTACGAAATTTGACGAGACGTTGGCTCCGGCCTTGTTGCTGATGGTCGAAAACAAGGCTATTGTGTATCATGGCCGGGCAAAAAACGGGGCCTTGCTGGTCTTTGACCCGGATCTTGGTGAAGGAATCGGTGAAGTTTCGGAAGAACAGTTGACTGAAACCTACACCGGTTACGCAGTCTTGTTCCGCCGAAATCATACAGATGAATTGGACGCTGGTAACGCGCCTTACCGCGGTCATTGGTTTCGCGCGGCACTATCCGCCAATCGATGGACCTACATTCAGGTCGCGCTCGCTGCGGCGCTGGCAAACCTTCTCGGCTTATCGACGTCAATTTTCATTATGGTCGTCTATGACCGTGTGTTGCCCAATGAGGCAACCGAATCGCTCATTGCCTTGACGGCAGGCGTGGCTCTGGCGCTTCTTTTTGACTTCGCGCTAAAATTGCTGCGGGCAGCGTTTATCGACAAGGCCGGGCAAAAAGCCGACTTGCTCATGGGTCGGCGAATTTTCGACCAAGTTCTGAATATCCAGATGAAGTCGCGCTTGGGTTCTACTGGCGCTATGACCAGTACCATTCGTGAGTTCGAGACCCTGCGCGAGTTCTTCACGTCCGCAACGCTTGTTGCTGTCGTTGATCTGCCGTTCATCGGGTTGTTCATATTTGTGATTTATCTGGTCGGCGGGCAACTGGCATTGGTCCCGGCTCTGGCAGTGCCTGTGGTTCTGCTGACGGGTTTGGCGGTGCAGCCGATCCTGTCTCGCATGGCGGAAAAAAGCCTGTCTGATGGGCAATCTAAACAATCAGTACTCGTGGAAGCTGTCTCGGGTCTCGAAACGATAAAGACGACCGCTGCCGGTCGACAAATGCGTTCTCGGTGGGAGCAGGCGATAGAACGGCAATCCTCGCATGGCGCTCAGAGCCGGGCCGTTACACAATTTGCTCTCAACCTGACCGGTTTTACACAACAATCCGCTCAGGTGCTGATCGTTTTTTATGGTGTTTTTCTGATCACAGACGGTCAGACCAGCATGGGTGCATTGGTTGCCTCGGTGATGCTAACAGGGCGGGCACTGGCACCTTTGGGGCAGCTGGCTCAGACGTTGACAAGGCTTAACCAAGCCCGAAGTGCATACCGAAACCTCAACACTCTGATGATGGCGGAAAGCGAACGCCCACAAGGCCGAACATGGGTCAACCGGCCCGATTTCAAAGGAGAGATCGCCTTCAACAACGTGTATTTTTCCTACCCTGACCGAGGGGAAGATACCCTGCAAGGCGTTTCATTCACGATCAAACCGGGTGAAAAAGTGGCGATCCTGGGTCAGATTGGCTGTGGAAAAAGCACCATCGCACGCCTGATGCTGGGATTGTACGCGCCGCGTGTTGGATCTGTTACGTTCGACGGCCTTGATATCCGCCAGATCGATCCTGGCGATCTGCGCCGCAACATCGGATCTATCCTACAGGACATATGGCTCTTTTCCGGGTCCGTCCGGGACAATATCGCAAGTGGCGCAATCCGGCCAAAAGATCAGAAACTGATCGAAGCAGGCCGCACCGCCGGGGTTGAAGATTTCGTGGCCACCCATCCAGGCGGTTACGATCTTCAACTCGCGGAACGTGGCGAAGGACTCTCTGGCGGACAACGGCAGGCTATTGCCCTGGCAAGAGCACTCATCGGCCGTCCGCCGGTTCTCCTGCTTGATGAACCAACAAGCGCGATGGATGTCAAAACCGAAGCCCAAGTTATCCAGCGTCTGAAAAAAAGCTCTGCGGACTCAACCATGGTTGTCATAACGCACAGAACCAGCCTGTTGGAGCTTGTTGACAGAGTCATAATCCTTGAAAACGGGAAAATCGCAGCAGATGGTCCTAAGAGCCTACTGACACAACATGTTCGTCCGACAGGGAGGCACCTGAATGTCGCAGCATCCTGACCTGGCCGCACTGGCTAGAGAGATGCAGGGGCGCTCTCCTGTCCGGAGTTCGTTGCTGCTGCTGGTGATCCTGTTCTGCCTGATCGCCGCCGGATTGTGGGCGTATCTGACTGAACTGGACGATGTCACGCGTGTGGACGGCCGAATCGTGCCTTCAGGGGACATTCAGTTGATCGAAGCCACCGAGCCCGGCGTATTGCAGTCGTTGCATGTTCGCGAAGGTCAATTGGTCGACAAAGGTGCATTGCTGATGGAACTCGACACGACCCAGATTGACAGTCAGCTCAGTCAGGAACAACAACGCGCATTCGGACTTATGGCCCGGATCCAACGTCTTCGGTCCGAAATAGATGGGACACAACTGGAGTTCGATGTCCAACTGATCAATGGCGCGCTGACCCTCGTACAATCTGAAACTGCACTGTACCAAGGGCGACGGGCTGAATTGGAGGCAGAAATCGCCATCCTGGAGCGTCAGCGTCAACAAAAGCAAAGAGAATTTGAGGAAGGCCTGGTCGATCAAGTGACGGCAGACGAAACTCTACTGGTCCTGGCCGAAGAGAGGGCGATCATGGCTCCGCTGGTCGAGCGTCAAATGGAGCCTTCAACAACATTGCTTGCGTTGCGGCGGAGTGAAGCCGAATGGCGTGGTCGCAAGGTTCGGGCAGAAGCTGTAACCAACAGGTTGCAAACGGGCTTGGACGAAATCGACGATCGGATTCAAGCGGTGCGAAGCCGGTTTCGCAGCGCAGCGCTGACGGATTTGGCGCTTGCCACTGCCGAGCTGGCTGCTTTGCAACCCGCCTTGCCCGCTTTGCGCGACCGGGCCTCAAGAGCGCAGGTTCGGTCTCCGGTACGCGGCATTGTAAACCGAATTCATCGCTCAACTATCGGCGGCCTTGCCCGTAGCGGAGAGGACCTTGTTGAAATCGTACCGCTGGACGACACATTGCTTGTCGAAGCTTATGTAAAGCCTGAGGACATCGCGTTTTTGCACGCGGGTCAGCCTGTGAAAGTCAAAATCACGGCTTATGATTTTGCACGATACGGGGCACTGGATGGTGAAATCATTCGCATCGGCGCGGACACGATCACACGATCAGAGCGTAATGATGAAGATGTCTTTGTTGTGGAAATCCGAACCAATAACACCATGCTTGATGGCAATGGCATAGCAGTCGAAATCATACCAGGCATGATCGCTGAAGTGGACATCCTGTCTGGCCGCAAATCAGTGCTGGATTACATTCTGCAACCGGTTGTGAAGATAAAAGATCAGGCGTTGCGCGAATAAGCGAAGGGACGATTTATGTTCGACGAGTCAGTTCCAACACGGGTATCAAGTTGTCAGCAGCTTCAGCATTGAGTGCTCGAAGAGACCAAACAGATATGGAAAACAACTCATCTGACCAAGTTTCGGCCGATTGGATCAGCGCCTACTTCCAACCAACGTCACCCAAGAATATATACCCTGCTCCATAGATCGTCTTGATCAACCGCGGGTTCTTGGGATCCTCTCCCAGCTTGGTACGCAACCTGGAAATCCGAACATCCATCGCCCTGTCAAAACTGTCTCCGGCTGCACCGCCCAGGGACTCTTGCATTTGCCCCCTGCTGATCAGCCGCTTGGGGCTTTCCAGAAACAGACGCAGGACTTCCCCCTCAGCATGGCTGAACGGTGTTTCGTCACCTGATTCATTTTCAAGAACGTATCGGTCAAAATGTGCGGTCCAGCCGTTGAATTCTGCCGTATCCGAATGTGAGGTCTGAGTGCGGGGTGTTCTTAATCTTGCCCTGACCCGCGCCACGACTTCCGCAGGGTCAAACGGTTTTGTAATATAGTCGTCTGCACCAAGCTCCAATCCTGTAACACGATCCTGCACCTGCGCACGCCCTGAAATAATGATCACGGCCGCACCTTGTTCCAGCGCCAGACGATGAACCAACGCCAGCCCATCCGTGTCCGGCAAGGACAGGTCGACCAGACAGACATCAGGCGTCACACGATTGAGCGCAGCCTCGAACTCTCGCGCGCGGGAAAAACTCTGCGTTCGGAAACCGGCATCCTCCAGGGCGTCCGTCAGGATGCGTCGGACTTCGGGTTCGTCGTCGAGGATGGTAACCAGCGGTTGCGTCATCAGGCGGCCTCGGTTTGGATCAGGTCTGACAATTGAGCCTGCGAAAACGGTTTACGCAACACCGGGGCCAACGCAAGGGCGCGCCGGTACAACGGGTCCGAACTGGGCAGTGATGTCATAAGGATACATGGCAATCCCGGCTTCACCTGTCGCAATATGTCCAGACCGGTCCCACTTCCTTCCAGACGAATGTCAGATAGAACAAGAGAAATGTCTTCAACGCTGTTTATCAGCGCCAACGCCTCATCTACCGAATTGGCCTCGATGACGGCGAAGCCCAGCTCTACCAGCATATCCCGAAACTGACCCCGCAGATCTTCACTGTCTTCAACCAGAAGTACCAAACCGTTCTGCACGGGCGGAGCAGGTCGAAATGGAAGCCGCAAAACAACGGACGCGCCTGATGGCGTGTTTTTGAGATGCAAATCGCCACCGGCGAGCTTCACAGTGTCATACACCATGGGGAGACCCAGCCCCGACCCGTCGCTTCCCTTGGTGGTAAAGAAAGGATTCAACGCCTTTTCCAGCGCCTCTGGTGTAAAGCCCGGGCCAGTGTCTGATACGGTGACTTCAATCCAAATTTCTCCGATAGTATGCGCGCTGATTGTAATCTGGCCCGAACTGCCGCAGGCGTCCCGCGCATTCAGCACCAGATTCAGCAATGCATCCTGTACCATTCCCGGGTCCAGCATCAAAGCCCGGTCCGGTAAAGTGTTGACCACTGACAAACCGACGCCGCGCGGTAAAGAAGGCGAGGCCAAAATTCTCAGGTCTTCCAAAAGTGCCCTCATATCCGTGGCCTGAGGCTGTGGCGTACGGTTCCCGGTCATGTCCGCGATCCGGTTCAGCAATTGCCCACCCCGACGCGCGGTTTGCTGAGTCGCGGCAACAAGCTCGTGCGCCTCATCCGACAGGTCCATTTTGTTCAGTTTGGACTGCATCCCAAGGATGATCGTCAGCAAATTGGAGAAGTCGTGTGCCAACCCACTGGTCATTTGGGCGGCCATCGCCCGTCGGCGTGTTTGCTGCAAGACAACGCGCGCCTGCGTTTCTTCGGTGATGTCAACCGACATCACATACACGCCTCCGGCGTCATCCGGAGTGAATGAAACCCGGATGCGGCGGGAATCCTGATCCTCGTTGAACTCGAATACGGAGGTTTCTCCGTCATATGCTTTTGCCAGATGCGTTTCGACCCTCTGAAACGCGGCGGCGCCAAGCGCTTCAGATATGTGAAGCCCCAAAATTTCGGACGGACGTCCGGGCAAGACAGCGCTCAAACGGCGGTTGGAGTAATCATATCGACCAGTGCTATCCAAATGCGCGATATGAGCCGGCATCATTTCAGTCATCATGCGTGTGCGGGCTTCGATCTCGGTCAGCTCGCGTTTGGCCTCTTCCAATGCAGTGATCGTGGCCGCAAGCTTTCGGTTGGTTGCAGACAGTTCTTCGGCGTGGCCGAGCAATTGTTCCGACAATTCTTCCGATCGCGCCCGCAGCAGGTTTTCTGCACGCCGGGTGCCGGTTATGTCGGTGTAGACCGCAACCCATCCGCCCTGCGGCAGTGGCGCGCCTTCAATCGAGATAACTTGCCCGTTGGGTCGTACTCGTTCCATATAATGAGGCTCAAACGCCAAAGCCTGCTCTACACGCAGGTTGACCATTTCCTCCACTCTTTCTTCGTCACCGTATTCCCCACGGCTGGCGAGAAAATGGATGGTATCCCGAAACAAGGCTCCGCGTTCGACCAGTTCATCCGGCAGGTCGAACATTTCCTTGAACCGACGATTGCTCAGCACCAGTTTCAGCTTACTGTCATAGATCGAAAGCGCCTGACCGATGAGGTTCAGCCCGGCAGTCGTCATCGCCTTTATGCGCTGTTCGGTGATGTCCAAGTTGGTCCTCTCCACAACCCATGGGTACCATCAGAATTCATGCGCCGGTAGTGGAATTGATGAACGACAAAATGTCCAAAGCAATTTGCCTTATCCAACAGAAAAGAGGACGAAAGCGTGCAGTGATCCTAATACCTGGAACGGGACTTCGCGCCTTCGGAGGTGATGGAGTGCAACGACAAGGTATGATCCATGTTTCGCATCCGGTGGCGCAGCATCTGTCTGCCCAATCGGGCAAGATCAGCCGAAAACTCGGGGTTTTCCGCAAGATTTTCGAATTCTCCCCGGCCCTGATGATCAAACAGGATCGGCGGGAGGTCAGCTGCAAATTCGATCAACGTGAATCGTTCGTCCCGCAATATTCCCAGACATGAATCGCTGTTTCCCGTTCCCAACCGCTGTTGCCAGACGGTCGGTTCTTCGGGTTCGGAGAAATCCAGCTCGCTGAAGGAATAGCTGCGCCAGTCATCGGGGACGTCGCCATGCAACAAGGGCAGCAAAGAGCGGCCATCCATGGCGTTAGGGGCAGTCTGCCCAATCCAATCAAGGATTGTCGGTGTCACGTCAACGGATTCGGTAGGCACGGTGACTTTTGCGCCGGCCCTTGCCTCGTTCCCCGGCACGCGGATCATAAGCGGAGTGTGATAGGCCGCATCGTACACAGTCATTTTGCCCCAGCTGTACCTATCGCCCAGCATTTCGCCATGATCAGCCGTTATGACCAACATGGTATCGTCGTATTGCCCACTGTCCTTGAGATACTGAACAACGCGCCCGATATGGTGATCGACCTCAGTCGCCAATCCCAGATAAACAGCTCGCAAAGTGCGAACGTTTTCATCTGTTGGCTCAACATCATCGAAGCCATGAACAAACTTATTTGCGGTATAAGAATCCAGCTTTGGCCCGAAAAAAGGATGAAGCGCCTTTTCAGCGGTTTCACTCGGCAAGCGCTGCGGCAGCGGGATATCCGTCGGATCGTACATGTCGTTATACGGAGCAGGTGCGACCAAAGGTGGATGCGGACGGATGTAAGTCAGATGAGCAAACCATCCCTGGCCACGATAAGGTGCAATCCCGTCCAGAAACGCATCGGTCAGGAAGGCCGTGTCGCTGTGTTCAGCCCGATACATGGCCGGGTCGTTCAACTTGGGAACCTGACCATCCGGAGAGACAGGCTTGTAGACATCCCAATATGTCTCGAACGTGTAGCCATTTTTCATCAAATATGATTGCCAGGGATATGACTCTTCCAGGCGCATTTCGACAACTTCAAGGAACCCGTTCATCGATTGCTCATAAGATTTGAGCACGGGATCGTTGAGATCATGGACTCGGGGGTCGGCAGACGTATCTGTGTACCCGAACAGCATCGGCATATAACCCGCCTTTCGCATTTCCGTAGCAATGTTCGGAGTGTCATGACGCAGCGGCGTACCATTTCGCACGGAACGATGGTTCATCGCGTATTGGCCGGTCAAAATCGATGCTCGGGATGGTCCACAGGGATTGGTGACAGAGAAATGGCGCGTAAAGGTCACAGCCTCATCCATGAAGGCCCGCAGGTTCGGTAGTTTTACGTTATCGGCCAGAGCGCCGCTCAGGCAATCTGCCCTCAATTGGTCGATGATGATGAACAGAACGTTCTTGGCGTGATGCATACCGACTTCTCCGAAATTCGCACCCTGGGTTCCGCTGCGGAATGTGTCCCGCTTCCGATCTTCGCGCAACCGATTAGTCGAACAGTCCTGCGTTTTCTCTTCCAGTCTGATTTGACCCGAGAAAAACAACGCTCCCATTTCAAGTTTCGAGTATTCCTACTCACGACCCGGCGTGACGCCAAGGCCATCCTTCGCAGCAAAAACCAGGCCAAATGGCACAAAGTCATTGCGGGCATTGAGTGTTTTACTTCACATGGCACCATGACGCAGCCAACGATAACATCAGAGCGCGACGCCAGCGGCAATCAAGTGCGCATTTCTGGTGAGTTGGTCACCCAATCCCTGCAAACTGTGGAGCGTGATTTTGCTGCAGTCCAACCTTTCGGGGGCAAGGTCGTTTTTGATCTGTCCGGCGTCGAAGCACTGGATACGGGCGGAGCCTGGCTGGTTGCAGACCTTGGCCGGAGGTTCACGTCAAACGGTGCCACACTGGAGTTTCACGGTGTGAAACCCGCACATGCGGCGCTGATAGACACTGTAACCCGCAGTATCCCGGACAAACCCGGAAAGCTCGAGGAACCTCGTGGATTTCTGGACTGGGTCGCTCATGTGGGTCAGGGCACATTCGGAGCCTGGAAGGATACTCTATCGATCCTCGAATTTCTGGGCCTTACCTTGCACCGCTTGTTTCGGTCCCTGGTCATGCCGTGGCGCCTGCGAAAAGCGGCATTGGTGACGCATATGCAGGAAACTGGGGTCAAAGCCCTTCCCATCGTGGCCCTGATGGGTTTTCTGATCGGTGTCGTGCTGGCCTTTCAGGGTGCGACACAGCTGAAACAGTTCGGGGCAGAAATCTTTGTGGTCGAATTGATCTCGATCTCTATTCTGCGAGAGCTGGGAATTTTGCTGACCGCCATTATCGTTGCCGGCCGCTCGGGTTCCGCATTTACGGCCTCGATTGGTTCGATGAAAGTACAGGAAGAGATTGACGCCATGCGGACGCTGGGTCTTGACCCGATCGAGGTTCTGGTCGTTCCACGTGTTTTGGCGTTGTTGATAATGCTGCCCATTCTTGGCTTTGTCGCAGATGTTGCCGGCCTGTTCGGCGGGGCCCTTATGAGCTGGATCGATCTGGGCGTAAGCCCGGGCATGTTTGTCACTCGTTTGAAAGAAAACACCGATGTCTGGCAACTTGCAGTTGGTTTAATCAAGGCACCGTTCTTTGCATTGGTCATCGGGGTTATAGCCTGCTGGCAGGCCATGCAGGTAAAAGGGTCTGCCCAGAGTGTCGGGCAGCGTACGACAGCTTCGGTCGTGCAATCCATTTTCATGGTGATTGCAATCGACGCATTGTTTTCGATTTTCTTTTCAGAAATCGGAATCTGACATGAACGATGGCATCCAACACAAGGCCGCACACACCACAGCGCAGCGTGACGCCGTGATCCGTGTTCGCGGTCTCAGGAACCAATTCGGAACACAGGTGGTTCATGACGACCTGAACCTTGATGTCTGGCGTGGCGAGGTTCTTGGTATTGTTGGCGGGTCCGGAACCGGAAAATCCGTTTTACTTCGTACAATTGTGGGTCTGAACAAACCTGCGGCGGGCAGTATAGAAGTGCTGGGCGTCGATGTCCTGAACGGCCCCGAAGAAGATCGCCGCAGGATAGAACGGCACTGGGGCGTAGCCTTTCAGGATGGTGCGCTGTTTTCATCGCTGACCGTATTGCAAAACGTGATGGCCCCACTGCGAGAACACACGGGCATTAGTGAAAAGCTGATGGAATCGCTGGGCGCGTTGAAGATCAGCCTCGTGGGTCTACCCCAGCTGAGTTGCGGCAAGTTTCCATCGGAACTGTCGGGCGGAATGCGAAAGCGCGCCGCGCTGGCACGGGCACTGGCGCTCGATCCCGAGATCGTTTTTCTGGATGAACCGACTGCCGGGTTGGACCCGATTGGCGCGGCTGCATATGATGAACTGATCCGCGAATTGCAGCAGGCACTTGGGTTGACGGTTTTCATGGTCACTCACGATCTGGACAGCCTTTACGCCATCTGCGACCGCATTGCAGTGCTTGCAGAAAAACGCGTGCTGGTTGAAGGTCCGATTGAGGACATGACCAAAGTGGACCATCCTTGGGTGCAGGAATATTTCACAGGCCCCCGAGCCCGCGCGGCGCAACAGAAGGGTCAGGACAGGTAAAGGCGATGGAAACCAAAGCAAATTACATCCTGATCGGCGCGTTCACCCTTGCGGGGCTGTTGGGCGTTTTCGGCTTTTTCCTGTGGTTGGCGAAATTCGAAGTGACCCGGCAATACGCTTATTACGACGTATTATTCGATAACGTCTCGGGGCTTTCGGCGGCGGGTGGGGTAAATTTCAACGGCCTTCCTGTTGGGCAGGTGCTTTCTTTGAACCTGGACAAGGACGATCCGTCCAAGGTTCGGGTGCGTATAGAAGTGGATGCAGATATTCCGATCACCGAAGAAACGATCGCCCAGCTTCAATCGTTGGGCGTAACCGGCGTAGGTTACATCGAACTTACCGGCGGGTCACCGACCGCCAAAAGATTGCCGCAGGACGGCGTGATCAAAAGCAAGCGCAGCACCATCCAGTCTTTGTTTGAAGGCGCACCGAAGGTGCTGGACGAGGCCGTTACACTTCTGGAAAACCTGAACAAGGTCGTTGACGACAAGAACCGGCAAGCCGTGAGCGGCATTCTGGATAACCTTGCCTCTGCAACCAGCCGGCTGGACAAGACTTTGACAAGCTTTGACTCCGTGGCCAGCGACATAGGCAGCGCAGCCCGAGATATTGGAGAGTTTTCAAAACGTCTGGACCCTCTGATCGAAACGGCCGAGACGACCCTCAAGACCGGCACGGAGACGCTCAATTCAGTTAAGTCCGCGTCCGAGTCAGCCAAGACCGCGCTGGACGAAGCGAAAACGACGATCGAGACAGCAGACCGCATCCTGCAGCAAGACATTCAACCTTTCATCGAGCGCGGATCGCAACTGGCCGAACGGTTGACCGTCTTGTCGGATGAGGGCAGTGTCACACTTGGAATTGTGAATGAAACCGTGTTGAACGCCAACACGACACTTGGTTCGATAACTACTGCAATGGACACAGCCAAAGGCGCGCTGTCTTCGGCAGAAACAGCCTTTGATTCAGCCAATCGCGTCATGGAAGAAGATGTGGCACCCGTTGCGGAAGATATCCGAAAGGCAGCCAACCAGGTAACCGAAACAGTCTCGAACATCACAGATAAGATCGATCAAATTTCGGACGATGTCCTGAGCGCATCGAATTCTGCGTCAGAGCTGCTGGGAACAATTGACGGCATCGTTCAGACCAACCGCCGCCAGGTTTCGGATTTCCTGCGGGTTGGTCTGCCGCAATTTATCCGCTTCGTCGAAGAATCCCAACGTCTTGTGATCAGCCTCGACCGTCTGGTGGACAAAGTCGAACGTGATCCTGCGCGGTTTCTGCTGGGCACCCAAGCATCGGAGTTCCGTCAATGATCAAGCCTGCAATTGCAATACTGACGTTTGCATTGGTCGGTGGATGTGCCGGATTGGGCACTTTGAAACAAGCCGCGAAACCTAACGATCTGTATCTGTTGACACCCAAAAGCACGTTTTCGTCGGCGCTGCCGCGAATACAGAAACAGATCGTTGTTGAAGAACCAACAGCAACCGCCGCTGTGAACACGGATCAGATCGCCATTCAGCCCACCCCGTTTCAGGTTCAGTATTTGCCACGGGCGCGTTGGGTGGATCGCGCACCTCTGATCGTTCAGACGCTGTTGATCGAGAGCTTTGAGAACTCTGGCAAAGTCGCTGCCGTTGGCCGGTCAACGGTTGGATTGCGCGCTGATTATGTGATCGCACCGGACCTGCGCGAGTTTCAGGGCATTGTTGTCGCGGACCCCGAGAACGGAGACAAAATCCGTATCGAAGTACGCATGAACATAAAGGTCATTGATGAATACGACGACAAGATCATCGCTTCGAATTCGTTTCAGGAAAATGTCGTTGCCGCAAGCGACCAGACATCAGATCTGATCAAGGCGTTTGATTTAGCCCTGGGGCGCGCGATGCGGGATGCCGTTGAATGGAGCATTCGCAGGATCAACACGCATGTGGCCAACAATCCCAGATCGAACCCCAGTTAAGCTAAGCCACATGTCAAAACGGTGCGCGCGGGCGCAGTTCGCCCACACGTGTTCTGGGTAAACGGTTTTTTGTTCCGGATCCCGCCTCAGAAAAGAGATGCCGAAGCGCGTTTCCAATCCGCCGCGAATTCCTCGGGAACAACATCCGCCAGCAACGCACCATCCTCCAAATAGGTGTAAAGTTCGCCATAGGTGCGCTCATGCTCGTCCGCCGTACGACGTAGAATGTCGCGTGGATGCAGTTCGGACACTTTTTCCTTCCCCATCGCACCCAAGAGTTCACGGAAGCTTTCCAGTGTAGCGTCGTGATACCGGTGAACGCGCTGCCGCTTTTGCGGGATGTTCACCGCGCGCCCCCGAACTGTGTCCTGGGTGGCGACCCCTGACGGGCAACGGTTCGTGTTACAATGCAAGGCCTGAATGCAGCCAACCGCAAACATCATCGCCCGCGCGGCGTTGCACATATCCGCACCAAGCGCGAATTTCTCGACTATGTCGTATCCGGTCGCCACTTTGCCCGCACAAATGATCCGGATCTTGTCACGCAGCCCAACGCCACGCAGGCAATTGTTTGCGAAAATCAGCGCCTCGTTCAGGGGCATGCCCAGACGGTTGGTGAACTCGACTGGGGCCGCGCCCGTACCCCCTTCTGATCCATCAATAGTGATGAAGTCCGGCAGTATACCTGTCTCGAGCATTGCCTTGCAAATCGACATGAACTCGGACGGGTTGCCAATACACAATTTGAAGCCGACTGGTTTGCCACCAGACATTTCGCGCAGATGTTGAACAAAGTGCATCAACCCCGAGGGCCCTTCAAATGCACTGTGTGTTGGAGGGGAAATCACATCCTGATGCTCGGGCACCCCACGGATTTCGGCAATCTCAGCATCGACCTTGGCAGCCGGCAGAACTCCACCATGCGCTGGCTTGGCACCTTGGGACAATTTGATCTCAATCGCCTTGACCACATCCTTTGTGGCCTTGTCGGCGAACTTGTCCTTGTCAAATCCGCCTTCAGGCGTACGGCATCCAAAATAGCCCGTCCCAATCTGCCAAATGATGTCGCCGCCTTCGGCCAGATGGTGAGGAGACAATCCACCTTCACCGGTGTTGTGGGCGAACCCTCCGTCCTTTGCCCCGCCATTCAGCGCGCGGATGGCGTTGGCGCTCAGCGCACCGAAACTCATGGCCGAAACATTGAGGCGCGAGGCACTGTAAGGTTGTGTGCATTGCGGTCCCCCCAGCATCACGCGGAGTTCACTTTCGTCTACGTGTTTGGGCGCAAGTGAATGATTTGCGCGGTGATAACCAACCTCGTTAATGTCGTATTGGGTCCCGAAGGCCTGCGTGTCCATCTGGCCCTTTGCGCGGGAATAAACTAGCCCCCGAACGATCCGGTTGTAAGGTCGACCGCTTTCATTGGTTTCAACGAAATACTGTCGAATTTCCGGACTGACAAATTCCAGCATATAACGGAAATGCCCCAGAACCGGATAGTTGTTCAGCACATTGTGCTTGGTTGTCAAAATGTCATAAAGACCAATGACCGCGTAGGGCACCAAAAGGATCAAAAGCCAGTGAGCAGGGGGCCAGAAAAAACCCAAAAGCAACACAAGTGGCAGGCAGACATAGCTCAGAAAATAGTAGATCCTGCGTACAATCATGTTCCTGTCTCCTCGTATTTCCGACCGGCCGTTGCGCGTTCCAACAGCACCCAACGTGAAACAGATTGATTTTTAATTGCAAGCTTTTGAGAGAATTTATCCGCTCAAAGACGAAAACGTGAAAACGCGTTACGGCCTCTCAACAGTTGAACAGGGTGTCGCCAGTGGATATGCCACGCATACCAGAAGACGACAGGCACACACTTGACAAAGACGCATTCCCAACCCCGGCGCGACCGAAAGAGCCTTATGTTTCTCGCTGTCTTTGCCGGAGGGGCGCTGGGATCGTTGTTGCGCGAAGTATTCGCACTGGAAATCCCCGGCCTCAGTTTCCTCACGTCGACTTTCGGCATCAACGTGACGGCCTGTTTTGTCTTGGGATGGCTGTATTCAATACGTCACAAGGTGCACGCTCATGTGCTGCATTTGGGCGCAGTCGGGTTTTGTGGTGGGTTATCCACCTTTTCATCTTTTGTAGCTGATCTGGAACGCATTGCCGAAGGTGATCTGTGGGCCGTCCCTGTTGCCGTCGGGTTGGAAATCGCTTTCGGCATTGGCGCTGCGCTGGTCGGAGAAAAGCTGGGCAACCATTTTCATTCCGAAAGGTCACCGTCATGAATGATCTCTATCTTCATGCGATGTTCGCACTGGGAGGAGGCATGGGGGCGGTCCTACGTCATTGGCTGGCTTTGAAAGTGCGGCACGATTTGCCCTTTTCAACGCTGATCGTGAATGTAGTAGGCAGCCTGCTGCTTGGGCTCTGGATTGGCTATCTGGGCGGCCCTGTCGACATCCCCGAAGACCAAAGACGGCTGGTATTTGGTTTTTGCGGTGGGTTTACCACGTTCTCCAGCTTTGCCTACCAATCTCTTGAACTTCGGCGCGAGCGCACTCTGGTTCTGGCAGCTGGCAATATCCTGATCAGCCTGGCGCTGTGCTGGTTCGCCCTGTGGCTTGGGCTGACCTTGACGCGCTAATGCACATGAGCGGCAACATGTGACCCGGGCTTCGGAGCGCGACAAAAGAAAAGCAATAGAATTGTCGCCAAGGCAAGCAGACCCAGATTGTTGAATACGGTCAAATAGGAAATCATCTCGGCCTGCTTCATGATTTCCTGGCCCAGAATGGCAGCACCTTCAGCGCTGTCTGGCGCAAGGCCAAGCGGGCTCAGATACGCCTGGGCCGCGGGGTTATAAGGCGTCACATTCTGGCTGAGCACCGCCGTATTGGTCTGCAACCCGCGTACAACCCATGTGCCGACCAGCGAGATGCCAACCGACGATCCCAATTGCCTTGTCACGTTGAACAGACCAGAGGCTTCGTCCTGCCGGCCTTTACTGATGCTCTCGAAAGCCAGTATCGACATGGGCACGAACACAAGACCCATACCGAGGCCGCTGACGGCCCCCGGCCACGCGAGCTCCCAAAAACCGGCATTGAGGTTGATGGCCCCCATCATGAAATTCCCGACCGCCGTCAGCAACAGACCGATGCCCGCCAGCAGGCGCGGATCAAAGCGGTTTACCAGCACTGCGCCGGTCAGAACCATGGACAGCCCTGCGGTCAGGCCACGCGGAATGAACAGATGGCCCGACGCGATGACAGGGAAATCCAGCAGGCTTTGAACAAGCGTCGGCAAAATCGCGATGCCCCCGAACAGAGACACGGCAAAACCCGCGATGATCAGATTGCAAAGGGCAAAGTTTCGATCTGCGAACAGACGCAGGTCCACAACCGAATTGCGAGAGGTCAACGCGTGAAAAGTGAATCCAAACGCCCCGAGAATTGCTGCGATCACGGCCACCTGGATGACGCGGGACGACATCCAGTCCAGTGTCTCGCCTTGATCCAGAACGAATTGGAGGCACCCGATTCCAAGAGCCAGCAGAGCAAGGCCTTTCCAATCGATCTGGACCTCCTCGGTTTTGTCTTCCGGCAATTCTCCGGCCAGCAGGAGCAGTGCAAGGGCCGCCACGGGAAGATTGACGAAGAAGACCATCCGCCAGGAAAAATATTCGGTCAGGATTGCACCAACTGTTGGCCCCAGAACCGGCGCCACCACGACGCCCAGACCGAAGATGGCCATTGCCTGTCCGCGCTTTTCCCGCGGGAAGGCATCAAACAGAATTGACTGTGACAAAGGGATCAGGAAAGCGCCGAACATGCCCTGAGCCAGCCGAAAGGCAACGATGACCTCAAGGCTCCAGGACATGCCGCACATCATCGACATGACGGCAAAACCAGTCACCGCCGTCAGGATCAACCGTCGTCGGCCCACGCGTCGGGCGACGAACCCTGTCAACGGCATGATGACCACCGCGGAAACGATATAGCTGGTCAGAATCCATGTCGCCTGATCGGTCGTCGCCCCGAATGCGGCCTGGATATGCGGCAACGCCACATTGACAATCGTACTGTCCAAGACTTCCAGAATGGCGCTGAGAACAACGGCGATCACGATCACCATGTTCACATGGCCGGACGCCGCAGGGGTCATTTGCCGTCCACCGGACCTGTTGTATCTACGACAACTTTGCTGCTGCCTCCGACACGCAAGGGCGCATCGGTCGGGTCAAGCTCGATCCGAACCGGAAATCGCCGGGTGACCTTGACCCAATTCCCACTCGCGTTTTCCGAGGGCAACAAGGAAAACGTGTCCCCGGACCCTCGCCCGATTGACGCCACCTTACCTGTAAGCGTCGTCCCCGGGAGCATATCGACACGTATCGTGACCGGCTGCCCCGGACGAATGCGCGCCAATGCGGTTTCTTTGAAGTTCGCGTCCACCCACCAATCGGACGATTCGACAATCGAAAATTGCGGAGCGTTGGCGGACACCGAGGATCCGGGGCGAAGGGTCAGATTGGCGATCCATCCGTCGGCCGCAGCATGGATCTTGGTCCAGGCAAGGTTGGTTTCCGCTATTTCAAGCTGCGCCCGCGCAGACAGGATATCATCCTGTTTCGCCTGCAACCCGCTTTTCAGTGCCAACAGGCTGGACTGGCTGGTCGTCAACCTTGCAGAGGCTTGCGCGAATTCCGATGCCGTCTGATCAAGCGATGCCTGTGCGACATCGCCTGATGCAAACAATGCCTTCGCACGTTCAAAACTCTTCAATGCAGTATCGTAGGCCGATTGGGCGCTGTCCACCGAAGCCTCAGCCGCAGCAATCTGTGTGGAATAGGATTTGGCCTGTTGTATCGCACTATCCAGATTGGCTTTGGCTGCATCCACCGAAGCCTTGAATTGAGTGTCGTCGATCGTGAAAAGCAGATCGCCGTTTTTCATGGGCTGGTTTTCGATCACATGTACATCTGCCACCTGCCCTGTCACCTGCGCAGCGACATAGATGATGTTCGCGCCCAGATATGCATCCTTAGTGGACGGGTACCGCTCTTCGTGCCTCCAGAACAGAACAAGACCGACTGCAATTGCTGCAAGTATCAAAGCCACGGCTGCGATTTTGAGTGGCTTCATTTTCGTATCCCTCTCTGCACACGACCCATGAGCATCACATCACATGCATGTGCATTCTTATTGCCAGATTTCCCAACACCCAGACCGTTCCAAGGATCATGATCAACAAAACCATGGTTGAAAACAGGACCAGGTGCAGGTCTTCCCGGCTGCTGCGCCGACGATCGATGTGCAGGAAATAAACAAGCTGCAGAACAAGTTGGGCCAGACCTAGCAATCCAATGGTCAGGTAAACACCGGTTGTTTCGATCCCAAACAGGTAGGCTGCGCCAAACATTGCCACCGTCAGCAAAAGCGAACCACCGTATCCGATCACATAGCGCCGACGCTCGCGACGGTGCATTTCAGAGCGCTTATCCATAGGTCAGACCTCCGAAATAAACGATGGTGATGATCCCGATCCAGATCAGGTCGAGAAAATGCCAGAACAGTGCCAACCGCACCACGCGGGAGATAACAACATCCGTCATCCCTTTCACGCGCAGTTGGATACCCAGAACGATCAGCCACAAGCATCCTGCGGCGACGTGCACACCATGCAGAGGAACGAGCCCAAAGAAGGCCGACAAGAAACCGCTGCGCTGCGGAATGCCTCCTTTTTCCGCCATGGCCATGAAATCACGCACCTCAAGCACCAGGAAACTGATCCCCAGTAAAAGCGTGACGCCAAACCACAAAACAATGCGACCGCGCGGCAGATTGTATTTCAGCGCCAGCATGGCAAGGCCAACCGTCAGGCTGCTCGTCAACAGGATAAGCGTCTGCGCAAAGACGCTTTTGAGATCAAACAGCTCATGCGGGCCGGGACCACCGGCCTGCGCATCGATCATCGTGATGTAAGTCGCAAACATCAAGCCGAAATAGACCAGGTCACTCATCAAAAAGACCCAGAACCCGAAGGTGACAACCTCGGTCGCCTTATGAGCACTCGCGTGGCGTTCCCCCAGATTGATCCCTGGGTAGCTGTGGGTGGGCGCACGCTTCATGTGATCACCTCCAGATCGGGGCGGGCGAGGCCGCGATTCTCCGGAGACGTCTCGAAATCGCGATCCACCGCTTTTTCGCCGTGAACCCGTGCAAGCCAGGCTTTGTGATCCTTGCGCACTTCTTCCGCTGGTATGGTCAGCTCGGTGCTGTCATCGAACGTCCAGACGATCACCACCAAGATCATCAGAACCGTCATCAATGCTGCCATCCACCAGATCCACCAGACCAGCGCGAACATCCAGACGCCGCTCAGAACACACAGGACAAAGCCAATGCCTGTATTGCGCGGCAATTCGATATCTTCATAAGCGTCAGGCGTTGGGTAGGCTGCACCCTTGTCCTTTGCTGCCGCAAAATCATCCCGATCCGTAACGGTTGGAATGATCGCAAAGTTGTACGGAGGCGGCGGCGACGGGATTGACCATTCCAACGTGCGCCCATCCCATGGATCCCCAACTGGAACGCGGGTCTTTTCGCGGTCGCGGATACTGACCCAAAGTTGGATCAGAACCGAGAACAACGCGCAGGTAATCACCAGCGCCCCAACGATCGCCACTATCATGAAAGGATGGAAGGATGGGTCATCGTAACTGAAAGAACGGCGCGGCATCCCCATGAGTCCGACGAAATAGAGCGGCATGAAGGTCAGCAAAAACCCTACGGTCCAGAGGGCAACCGTGACGCGGCCCCAGAACTCGTTTAGACGAAAGCCAAACGCCTTGGGGAACCAGTAGTTATAGGCTGCCAAAAGACCAAACAGCACCCCCGGCAACAGTACGTTGTGGAAGTGGGCCACCAGAAACAGCGTATTGTGCACCTGATAATCCACAGTCGGATTGGCCAGGATCACCCCGCTCAGGCCTCCGATCACGAACAACATCAAAAACGCCAAGCCATACAACATCGGCACCGAGAACCGGATGCGCCCCCGCCATAGAGTCGCCATCCAGTCATAGACTTTTACACCGGTCGGAATGGCGATCAGCATCGTTGCAATACCAAATACAGCGTTGATCAGGGCGCTCTGCCCCATGGTGAAAAAGTGGTGCAGCCAGACCGTAAACGACAGAACCGCTATCGACATCGTAGCGATGACAAGCGAATTGTAGCCGTAGAGCCGCTTGGCCGAAAAGGTCGCAAAAACTTCGGAGTAGATACCGTAAGCAGGCAGAACCAGCAGGTAGACTTCGGGGTGTCCGAACAGCCAGAACAGATTGGCATAATTCATCATGTTGCCGCCGAGGTCGTTGGTGAAAAAGTGGAAATCCAGATAGCGATCAGCGGCCAACAACAGAGCCGCAACGCCCAAGGGCGGCATGGCAAAGACGATCAGGATCGAACTGCATATGATGGTCCAGCAATACATCGGCAGCCGCATGAACGTCATTCCCGGCGCGCGCATCTTGTAGATCGTAACAGCGAAATTGATCCCGGTGAGCGTTGTGCCAACACCCGAAACAACGATCGCCCAAATCCAATAGTCCGGCCCAACGCCCGGATTGAAGGCTGCACCGGTATACGGCGGGTAGGCCGTCCAGCCACCGGTCGAGAACCGACCCACCACCAGCGAAACCATAAGCATCATGCCAGAGGACACTGTCAGGCCCAGGCTGATCTGGTTCAACCGAGGAAACGCCACGTCCCTCGCGCCGATCATCAGCGGAACTACGTAGTTCGCGATGCCAAAGACAAAGGGCACCGCGACAAAGAAAATCATGATCGTGCCATGGGTACTGAACAACTCGGCGAAGTGTTCAGCCTCCAGGAAGCCATCGCCTGGTCCGGCGGCTTGCTGCGCGCGCATGACGACGCCCTCCAACACGCCACGCGCCAACATCACGATGGCGAAGACGACATACATGATCCCAATCTTCTTGTGATCGACACTGGTCAGCCAATCGCGCCAAAGGGGCGTCCACAACCGAAACCAGCTGAGCAGGCCGACAACGACGACAACGCCAACCAAGACGATTGCGGCAGCGGCGTTGGCAACGATCTCATTTGCGTTCGGGTTCTGGATCAACCCTGTGACCGGAAGCGCATCCCAGTTGAGGCGGCCAAAGAACCCTGTACCCGGTGAAGTCATTTCTGCGCCTCCAGCCCGAATGACGCCGTTCCCGGCTGTTGATCCACCAGAACTGCTTCGCCCCCGTGATAACGGTGCAGAATGCTGTGAAACAAATCCTCTTCCATTGTGAAGTACAACGCATCCTTCGGCATCTTTGCAGTGCCCAGCACAGCCTGAACCTCATCCCTGTCTGTCCGCATCGCAAGCGTCTGATAAGTTGCAGGGTTTAGTTGGATACCATTGTCACGAACTTTTTGGACCCATGCTTCGAACTCATCATTGTGCATCGCTACGGTGCGAAATTTCTGTTTGGTAAAGCCCCGCCCGTTGTACTGCGTGTTCTCGCCCTGCATGACTTCGGGCGCGTCTGCGACCAGATGCAGTTGGGTGGTCATGCCCGGCATCGCGTAAATCTGGCCGGCCAGTGCCGGGATCATGAAAGACTGCATCACGGTATCGGTGGTCAGTGTCATCGCCACCTGTCGTTTGGTGGGAATCCCAAATTCGCCCACACTGGCGATGCCAAGATCGGGGTAGATGAACAGCCACTTCCAATCCAGTCCGACAACCTGCACACGCAAGGCCGGATCTTCACCAAAAGCCGTCGAGTACGGATCAAGCCGATGGGTGGCCTTCCAAAGGTAGAACGAAAGCAGTGCCACAATCAAAACAGGCACGCCCCACATGAGGAATTCCAACTTTGCCGAAAAATCCCATTCCGGACGATAAGCTGCACTGCTGTTTTTTCGCCGGCGATATCGGAGTGCGATCAGCGGCACCAATACCAGAACAGGGACAACGGCCACCATGATCAATGCGGTCGCCCGCAGCAGATGCGTTTTCTGGATGGCGGCAATGGGCCCTTGCGGATCCATGAAACTGTCGCTGGCCGCCACCGTTTGCGACATCGACACCAACAGGATCACGGCCACCATGAGCAGAGGGATTGGGCTGGGCATATTGACTTGTGCCATAACAGACTACCCTTTCCTCAAACAATTTCCATTCGACTATCGGCAAGTGTGTGAATTTTCTCAAGAGTTTTTCCAAACCACAAATTGTCCGGGTCAGTCCCCAATTCAATTTCGGGTGTAACGGGTCCAGGGATGCGCGGTATGTTCCCGTTGACTTGCATTCCCAGCCGGGACAGACAAAACAATGATGCGTATTCTGTTTTTCTCTTTGGGATTAATCCTCCTTTGTCAGCCCACGCTGGCACAGGATCGTGCGGCGATCGAACGCCAGTTTCAGTTGTGGTTGCAGGAAACCATTTGGCCCCGGGCAGAGGCCAAGGGTGTGACACGCGAGACAATGCAAGCAGCCCTCTCTGGCGTGACCCTTGAGTGGAACTTGCCGGATCTGGTGCCGCCAGGTAGCGCACGCAAAACTCCCAAGGTCCAGAAACAGGCCGAGTTTGGCTCACCCGGTCGCTATTTCAATCCGGGGTCGGTACAAGGCGCAACATCGGCAGGACGGAAAATGGCACAGCGCCATGCCGCAACTCTGGCGGCGGTCGAAGCCGAAACCGGCGTTCCTGCCCGCATTGTTCTGGCGATCTGGGGAAGAGAGAGCGGATACGGACAGGTTCCGATCCGGCATGATGCTTTCAGGGTACTGTCGACCAAGGCTTTCATGAGTACCCGTGCAGACTATTTCACCGCTGAGCTTGTTGCTGCCCTGCAAATCGCGGAAGCAGGGCACCAGCCCGCGCGGCAAATGAAAAGCAGTTGGGCTGGCGCTTTGGGCCAGCCTCAATTCATGCCGTCCAACTACTTGTCGTATGCTGCTGACGGCAACGGTGATGGTGCGGCTGATATTTGGGGGTCACCTGAAGATACGATAGCTTCAATCGGAAACTACCTCATGAAACACGCCTGGGTTTCTGAACGGGACTGGGGATTCGAGGTTTTCGTGCCCAATAATGTCTCATGCGCTTTAGAAGGCCCCGATCAAGGGCGACCTATTCAGGAATGGGTTGAGATGGGGATACGTCGCGTCTCGGGCAAACCCTTTCCAGCCCATGAGTTACGTGGTGACGGGTATTTGATGATGCCCGCTGGACGACATGGTCCGGCTTTTCTTGTTACGCCAAACTTCTACGTTCTCAAGGAATACAACAAAAGCGACCTGTATGCCTTGTTTGTCGGCCATATTGGCGACCGTATTCAATACGGTATGGGCGATTTCAGTGACTCCTGGGGGAAGGTCGGCGGGCTGTACAGATCCGATATCGCCAAAATGCAGGAGGCGCTGGAAAAACAAGGGCATGATGTCGGAGGGGTTGATGGGCTACCGGGTTACAAAACACGTCGTTCGATAGGTCGATGGCAAGAGAACCTGGGGATCGCACCGACCTGTTTTCCGGACGCGCCGATGAAAACAAGCTTGGCCCCGTGAGGCAAACCAGAGTGATCAGTAGACACTGCCACCCTGCCCGTTCATTTATCCTTTGCGCCTAGATCAGGCGTTTTCAGAACCTATCGCCGAAACCAAGCGCCAATTGTTGCCCATTCGAAAACAGCGGGTAAGGGGCAAGTTAAAAACTTTGGTGAGTTGCGAAGGGCAGCTAGCAGCCCTTTCGCAAAGGAAAACCCTCGGTCCGTAAAAAACCATTGGCACGGTTTGTCCTTCAGACCATTGATACCCGAATGCGGACAGTATGCGCGGCTTTAAGAGAACTGCGTCTTCCAAGTGGGAAAACCGCATAAAAAATAGCATGATACGTGGAACCGCAACACAGTCGGATCGTTCCTAAGAAAGTGATACTCTGAAGGATACTGCAATCAGATCATTGCATATGCGTTTTCGTGATGGACTGACCATGATTTGCCTCCCTCTACAGGAGGTAAACAGCCAACTATCCAAGCATCTGATGCGCAAGTATTGTATGTATATCGCATCCGACCAGGCTTTTGACTCCTCCTTGGCAAGGTGGCACGATTTGACTGATTACATGCCTGATCCGTCAGGCATCATTGATTGACAGGGTATTGCAGCCTATGAGGACACTCCGGACATTTCCTGCTCTTCTGGCAAAACTTATATATTGAGAGGCACCATGACACGCAAAGTCACCAAAGCGGTTTTTCCAGTAGCGGGCATGGGGACGCGTTTTTTGCCAGCGACCAAATCCGTACCGAAAGAGATTATGACACTGGTGGATCGTCCGCTGGTGCAGTACGCAATTGACGAAGCCCGCGCCGCCGGGATCAAGGAATTCATTTTTGTGACATCACGCGGAAAATCCGCGCTTGAAGACTACTTCGACCACAACCTGGTTCTGGAGCAAGAGCTGAAAGCCAAAGGCAAGAACAAGCTTCTGGAAATCCTGAACAAGACAAATATGGAAAGCGGGGCGATCGCTTATATCCGCCAGCACAAAGCACTGGGACTGGGACACGCCGTCTGGTGTGCCCGACGGCTGATCGGCGATGAACCTTTTGCCGTGATGCTGCCTGACGATGTCATCGCCGCCGACAAGCCTTGTTTGCAACAAATGATCGAGGCATACGAAGACACTGGTGGCAACATGGTCGCGGCGATGGAAGTTCCGAAGGAAAAGACTAGTTCCTATGGCGTACTCGATGTTGGCGACAATATCGGATCCGTCGTCCCCACCAGAGGCATGATTGAAAAGCCCGAACCATCGGAAGCACCTTCCAATCTGGCGGTCATCGGCCGTTACGTGCTTCGGCCTTCCGTTTTGAACAACCTCAACGCAAAAAAAACGGGAAGTGGCGGTGAAATCCAGCTGACCGATGCCATCGCCCAGGACATTGCCGCCGGCGTTCCCGCCTTCGGTTACAAATTCGACGGTCAGCGTTTTGATTGCGGTTCAAAATCAGGCTTTCTGCAAGCCACCGTTGCCTTTGCTCTTGCCCGCGAAGACCTGCGTGATGATCTGAGCCAATATCTGAACGACATTGTCGCCACTGGGAAAGCTGCTCAGTAGCCATGGGTGGTTTTACTTGACTAAAAACATGGCAATACCGTCAGTCACCCGAAGCTCGAAGGAACGTGCATGACCAATACAGTCTACCCCGTCATTCTTTGCGGTGGATCGGGAACACGTTTGTGGCCCCTGTCACGCAAAAGCTATCCCAAGCAATTCGTTCAGCTGGTCGGCGAAACAAGCCTGCTGCAAAATTGCGCGGAACGGATGCTCGGACCATCTCAAGCGCCATATGCAAAGCCCCTGATTCTGACCAACGAGGCATTTCGCTTTATTGTCCCGGAACAATTGACGGCCGTCGGAATTGACCCTGGCCCCATTCTGATCGAACCCGAAGGGCGCAACACGGCCCCCGCCGTTCTTTCCGCGGCCTTGTTTTTGGCAGCGCGTGATCCGGAAGGCATCATGCTTGTGGCGCCGTCAGATCATGTGGTTCCGGACATGGAAGCCTTTCATCAAGCCGTTGCTGAAGGCGTACGGACAATAAGTGAACGGCGCGATCTGGTTACCTTTGGCATCACTCCAACACACGCGGAAACCGGTTACGGCTATCTCAAACTTCGTCATCCTCCGGAATCTACCCATGAAGTTGTCCCATTGGATCATTTTGTAGAAAAACCTGATCTGAAATCGGCCGAGGCGATGCTATCGGATGGAAGTTATCTTTGGAACTCAGGCATCTTCCTGTTTGCAGTTCGCGATATCATAGCAGCTTTTGAACAGCACGCGAGCGAACTGATCCCACCAGTTCAAAAGGCCGTTTCTGAGGCAAAAACAGATTTGGGCTTTCTCCGACTGGACCCAGCAGCCTGGGCGGGTGTGGGCGACATTTCAATAGATTACGCAGTGATGGAAAAAGCCACGAACCTAAGCGTGGTGCCGTATTCTGCCGGCTGGTCTGATGTCGGAAGCTGGACCGCGGTTCAAGAGCTATCGAATCCCGATGAAGACGGTGTAGCAACCAACGGAGAAGTAACCGCAATCGACTGCCGCAACGTGTTGATACGATCCGAGTCGCCCGCGCTGGAAGTCGTGGCAATGGGTCTTGAAAACGTAATCACCATTGCGATGCCCGATGCGGTTCTGGTCGCGAGCATGGACAAGGCCCAGGACGTGAAACAGGCCGTTACGGCACTAAAGGCCAAAGGGGTGAAACAGGCTGAATCATTGCCTGTGGATCATCGACCATGGGGCTGGTTCGAAAGCCTAGTGATCGGCGACAGGTTTCAGGTCAAGCGCATCCATGTTCATCCAGGCGCGTCGCTCAGCCTGCAGTCTCACCATCATCGTTCCGAGCATTGGATCGTGGTCGAAGGCACAGCCAAGGTCACTATCGATGATCAGGAGCGTTTGGTAACCGAAAACCAGTCAGTCTATATTCCACTGGGAGCCACGCACCGAATGGAAAACCCTGGGAAAGTTCCTATGGTTTTGATCGAGGTTCAGACCGGCACCTACCTGGGTGAAGACGATATCATCCGATACGAGGACATTTACGCCCGGGCTTAATTCTGGGCGATCCTAACGCGCGCCTATTCAGTGGCGGTTTCCAAGCTGAGGACCAAAACTTAGCAAAACATTTCTTGGGCGGTCGGCCCGGTCAGACAGGATTGACGCTATTCACGGCAGGGTAGCGCGCAACCGAAGTTTCGGACCGACGCCACAGGAGGACCCCCCGTGTCACAAACATCCCCCCGATTGAACCTGCCTTTACTGCAACCGGCACAAGCGCAAAAACATGTTACCCACAACGAAGCCCTGAGACAGCTCGATTTGGTCGTGCAACTCTCGGTACACTCAACGGATTCCGGAACCCCGCCTGTTGTCCCCGCGCAAGGCGAAGTTCATGCTCTTGGAGCCAACCCGACCGGAGACTGGGCAGGGCATGCCGGCGAACTTGCCGCCTGGTTGGACAACGCCTGGCATTTCGTGACCCCCGGCATCGGCTGGCGCGCCTGGGATGAAGCGACCGGAGTTCTGAAATACTGGACAGGAACTACTTGGGCCCCCCTGCCAGTCAGCACTCAGAACCTTGACGGAGTCGGGGTGGCTACAAATTCTGACAGTACGAACCGCCTGTCCGTTCGCAGCCCTGCGACCTTGCTGAGCCACGAAGGTGGCGGACATCAGTTAAAGATCAACAAAGCCAGCGCAGGTGATACAGCATCGCTGTTGTTTCAATCGAACTGGACCGGTCACGCCGAAATGGGACTGTCTGGCGGCACTGGATTTTCCATCAAAGTGTCTCCCGATGGCAGTTACTGGACGGAAGTGATGACCTTTGATCCTGTTGCCGGAACCGTGTCAGGGACAGCTGTTCAGGCAGATGCCAGTGATACAACCACAGGCCGCCTGATGCGCGCCGATTACGGATACGGACCCGGCAACCTTCTTGGAACAGTGACGGAAAACGCTGGTGTTCCGACCGGAGCGGTCATTGAGCGCGGCAGTAACGCCAAAGGAGATTACGTGCGGTTTGCCGACGGTACTCAGATCTGTACGGCCACGCTTGCTCCCGTGGCCTGCACGACTGCTGAGGGTACTCTTTTCAAAAGCGGCCCAATAACCTGGGGTTTTCCGGCTGACTTTTCGACGCCCCCGAACCTGAACGGCTCTGGAGGCGTTGCGACCCGGTTTACCGGGTTTGATACGCCTTCGTCGTCCCAATCGACATTCATTGTCTTCTCGGCGATCTCGGATTCGGCAGCCCTGACGCCGGCCGTCACAGCCATTGGTCGCTGGTTCTGACAGGCAGGGCCGCCTGGATACCGGATCAGGCGGCCATTCCGACCGAAGATCGGTTGCGACCCGTTCCGCGCCATCCCCGCATCACCGGGTTTGCAGCCTTTCACCACTCTGGAAAAAGCTAGATGGCTGCTGGAACTCCCGCTTAAGGAATGCAGCAAACAACGCATAGAGGGAGGTTGCACCCAGCATACTTGCGCGATCTGCCCGTCTGACGTCTCGTGCCAGGTCGAAACCGCAAACAATATTCGTTTACAATCAATCAGAAGCGGTAGGTCGCCCCGATCACCGGCCCGGACTGACTGAACTCGAAATCGTTGCCGCCGATCTCATGGTCGAAGGCGATATAGCGATATCCGCCACGGATCACCCATCTATCATTGATGGCATAATCTGCCGTCAACAGAACCTGCCAAGTTTCGCTGCCGTTGCGGAAGCCGCCATAGTCAACGAACCCGGTTCCCGTCCATTTTTCAGAGAAGACGAAACGTGCCCTTGCGCCAATGACCGGATCGACCCAATCGCCGTCAACTGTAGTCGTACGCCCCGGTGCCGAGCTGGGCGTCAGAGTGAAATTTGTTTCGGTGCTGAACCATCTGAAACCACCAGCAATGTCCAGTTTAACAGTAGGATCTTCATAGACCCGATAAGCCACGTATCCACTGAGGAATTGGGTGGTAAATGATGTGTCGAGACTGGATCCAGCCGGACCGGATCCGGTGTTGCTAAAAGATAAATTTGTATAGTTGTAGTCTGCCAGCAAGCTCCAACGCCCATTGGATGCCGCAAACGCGCCCATGAAGGCGAAATCCAGGTTGCTCAAAGCGTCAGAAAAACTCAACGTTCCGTCCAATGTCCCCGACGGCGTTTCGATAGACGTTTCTGTTTCAGGCATGAAAAGATAAACCGTAGCTTCATAGGACCAATCGCTTTGCTGCGCGGAAGCGGTTGTTCCAGTCGCCATAACCAAGGCTAAACCGATCCCTTTAATCCCATATTCTATATTCATTTCGTCCCTCCAGTATTTCAGATGTAATTCAACTTCTTAGTGATCCAGAACAGGGTTTCCGCCAACACACCAATTGCGCCGGCCTTGTCCGTTACCACAAGTGTGGTGCCAGAGGTCCCTAACGGGAGCTCATCGATATTCAACTGGTCCGGAACTTCGATCAACACCGGATAACTGGACACACCGGCCAGATCGCTCAGTGATGGGAGGCCCGTACGCAAGTCGACAGCTCCCTCTGCCGCTCCCACGGGAAGCGATACGACTGTCCCAGAATTCTCGCTGCCCGGCAAGGTTCGCAGAGCAAGGCGTATCTTGCTGCCGACGGCAACATTCATACGACTTGATTGCGGTAGGCTTGCGATCAGATAGCGGTCATCGGGGACGATAAAAGAAATAGCCCCCTGTGCAACGGACACACGATTTCCGGGACGTAGAGAAACGGCTGTGACAAAGCCGTCCTCGGGCGCGGGCAGATTTGCGGACTGTTGATCGATTGCAGACATGGCTTCCTGCAACTGGAAGGTTGTCGTTGCCCCTCGCTTTTCGAGATCGACAAAGTCGTCACGGCGCTGGACGCCAAAGGTCAATTGCGCGGTGAGGGATTCAATGTCGGCTTCCGCCGCTGCCAGGTCGGACTGTAACTGATCTGCCGCAGAACGAGCAGATTCAAGACTGGCCGTCCGGCGGGCGACCTCAATCCGAAAAGGCGTATCGTCGATCCGGAACAGCGGATCCCCTTTCGCGACCCGCTCATTGGGGCGAACTGAAACGTCAATGACGGTACCTGACACATTAGGGGCAATGTTGGTGGCAACACCCTGCGCTGAAAAAGGACCAGTCGGCGTGGTGTGGTTGAGGGCCCCGATTACAACCAGAGCAATGATTGCGGCGCCCCCGTAGACTACAGATTTCCAGAACCGGTTCCATGGAAGTAGCCCGAGCTTGGAAAACACCACCCAGATCACTCCGAAAAAGAGCCCTAAAACAACAAGCATACGCTTACTCCGGTGCGCAGAGCTGCTGATACCAGTGAGTTGCAGTTTTGGTTATGGATGCAGCGGGAATAGTACGCCAATGTTGCCCCCTAACTTGTCACTCGCATGACCGCGCATTTCTGTTGATACGCGCGGCCCTGTTTCATTGTTGCACCGAAGATCGTTTGACCATGAAAGCCTCGACTGCCTGTTGAGTTTCCGGTCGCAGGTTTCCAATTCCTTCATACGGCATACCTGTGGCAGGGCCAGTATCTGGATACAGCTCTTTTCTCGCCATGTGGCGTCCCAGTATACGGATGAACTCCTGCCCGCCCCACGCACCAACTTCGGTTGAAACCGGGTACTTTTCGTGCGTGTCGCGCATCACATCAAAGAAATCTGCAATGATCGCATTTTGACCCGGCCCGGGCAGGTTGAGCTTCAGCTTGTCCTTGACGATCGCCTTCGGAGTACTCACCGAATAGATAATCACATGATCACGCCGACCTTTGCTTTCATCTTGAAACAGGATCGAGGCAGATTGATCCACACCGTCAATCAACCGGTCTCGGGGAATATGCTGAACCGCGCCGCCGAACCGAGCCAGTGTCGTATAAAGATCAGACACATGAATAATGTTGTTGATCATGCTGTCTGGTTCAATCAGAGCCGGCCACCTTATGAAAGCGTCCACGCGAACCCCGCCCTCGGTCGTATCGCCTTTGCCTCCGCGATAGACCATTGGCGTAAAGCCGGATTCCGGTGAATACTTGGTGAAATGGCCGTTGTCGCCCATCAACACGACAATCGTGTTTTCCGCCACACCAAGCTTGTCCATGCGCGTGAAGATTTCACCCAAATACGTATCCAACTCTTGCAGTTTGTCGGCGTACAGACCGCCATTCACGCTTTCCGGTCCGTCCCGTCCAGCCCGCGTGTTGTCCAGTGGGATCATCGGCCAGTACTGCAGGAAGAATGGCTCAGTGCCGCCAGCCAAGCGTTCCAGTTCAGCAAGGGTTTTGTCCTGAAAAGCTTGGTTCATCTCGTCATATTTGGCTGCGTTCCAACGTTCACCCGGTTCCATTCGGATTTCACGAACAGGTCCGCCGGCATTTCCTTCGATCACCGTGGCCATGGCCGATGCGTCGGGACGGAACCAGTCGTCGATCGTGTAATCGTCGTCGAAATCTGCAATTCCAACCGAAACCTGTTCGCGGATTGCATCGTCATTGAAAATCGTCAATTGACCCTGCTGATGAACGGCGTGCTGCGCATAGTCGAACCCCTGGTTCATTGCCCAGCTCTCGGCAATGTCACCCATGTGCCACTTGCCGACATGCGAGGTGGCATATCCTTCGGCCTTCAGAACCTCGGCAAGCGTCACTTCCTCTCCGGGCAAACCGAAACCGGCGATGTCGACGGTCGTATCACCCATTCCGATCCGAACCGGCAGACGACCGGTCGTCTGGGCCACACGGGTCGGGGTGCAGGATGGCTCTGTATACATGCGCACCATGCGCATCGCTTCGTCAGAGAAATCGTTGATGTTCGGCGTACTGATACCGCGTACCGCGTTCAATTCTGGGATACCCATATCCCCGAAACCGATGTCATCGACCAGAATACTTATGATGTTCGGAGGATTGCCGCCGTTCTCTTCACGAAACGCCGCGAGAGCCTGATCAACGGCGGTATCATCCTGCTCCCAGGCATCCTTGTTCTGGGCCTGAAGGATATAGAATTCGGAATCATGCGCAATGGGTGCATTCTGCGCGTAGGCTGGTGCGCTGATCGCCAGAGAGCCAAGCAAAAAAAACTTTAGATCCATTTCTTTAGATATCCTTTTTTCTTGGGTTTTCTTCTCGCTCCAGACCCTGTGCGATAAGATCGTGGGCGACACTGGAAAGTGTCTGACCAGTAGACTCCGCAAGACGTGTGAGCCTGTGACGCTGTGAGGGTGTAAGAAGGGTCACGATCCGTTCGGACCGCACTTCCGCTTTCGGAAGCTGAGGGCGGCCACGTTTGGGCGAGGCAAGCGGATCGGGCAATTTCATTTGAACATATTCCTATGTTTCGACTAAGCTTTTCATGCAAACTACAGGGGAGAAATATTGGACCGCATCAAAAATTCGACAAAACAAGACTTGGCGCTGCCAGAAGCACCCCGGTTTTTTGAAGCCACTTTTCGGGATCCGAACCAGATCACCGCAATATCCAAATGGGATATGGACTTCCGTCAGATCGAAGACGGCGAAATGCAGGCGGATTTCAAAGTTAGGTCCAGCCCACTTATTTCCGTTGTAAAGTTTGGCTTCTCTCGGCGTGTGCACCAAATCGGCGCGTCTCCGAAAGGCCATCTCACGTTTGGCATCCCTACCCATTCAAAACTAACGGACTGGAAGGGTATCAGCATTGAAACACCACCGTTTCTGTCCTTCGGCAGCGGCGATGAGTTCGACTGTATCAGCGACAGCGGGTTCGGCGGATATACGATGACAGTTGAAACTGAGTATGCGATGGAAATTGTTGAAAAGTTGGGGATCGCAGCCTCTGATACAGAATTCGGGGCCTTTTTGTTACCTGCAACGCCACCTGATCGCTCAGCTGCGCTTCTGAACGACATTCAGGCTTTGTTGGCGAACCCAAGTTCGTCGGAACAGGGCGAAACCCATTTGATCGAGGAGTTGCTCCGGATCGCTTCGGGGGGCGGGGCGGATCGCAGAGAACCGCGGATTAACCGAAAAGCTCTGGCACTCTCTGCGGCAGTCGATCGGATGACGGCGACCCCGGACGAAAACGTCCCCATCAGCGAGATCTGCGGGGATATCAGTGTGTCATTGCGCACATTGGAACGCGCGTTCAACGAAAAATTCGGAATCGGCCCAAAGGCATATTACACGAGACTCCGCCTCAACTGGGTTCGTAGGTTGCTTGTGGAGCAGGGCAGCGAAATATCAATCTCCGACGCTGCAAACAGATATGGCTTTTGGCATATCGGACAGTTCTCACAGGATTACCGAAAATGTTTCGGCGAATTACCATCGGCTACTGTCGATTGAGCACCATTGTCTTTGTGTTGTCTGTGACCATGGCTTTTCATGACATCAAACCCAAAACGGCGTAAAAGTTCTGCAAGCCAGGCTCTGGCCATATTCCTCTTCAGGCACGTGCGCCGTCATGATCTACAATGTCTTGCTCAACTCTCGCGACTTCGCCGCGGTTCAAAACCCGCTCACGCGTTCTATCAGCCAGTACATTGACACTGACCCGATCCCATACGCGGTCAAAACCGTGGCATTTCTACCTACTGGAAGTGCTACCAGCCGCCAGGCCGCCAAAAGCAAAGTCAAAGCAGCAATAAAACTCAGCTGCCCAGCTTCGACACCGAGGTTAAAGGCCAGCAATGCCGCGGGAATATCGTTGGAGGGCAGTCCGATGTCAGCCAAAGCCCCTGCAAAACCAAGGCCATGCAAAAGACCGAACCCGAAACAGACGATCCAGGGTTTCTGCTTTGACAGCCGGAACCGTCCTTCACCGCCTTTGACAATCTCCATCGCCAGAAACACGATGGACAGTGCGATAACGGCCTCGACCGGTGGTCCAGGAACATTCAAAACGCCAATCGTTGCCAACGCCAATGTTATTGAATGCGCAAGTGTGAACGCTGTTACTGCCCCCACAAGTTTCCACGGATCACGGACCAGAACAAACAGCGCGAAGACAAACAGAAGGTGATCCCAGCCTTCCAGTATGTGCTCGAAACCCAACTGAGAATATGCTGCAAACACTGACCATGTCGACTGTTCAGAAGGTATGATTTGAACACTGACATCCGGGGTAAAACGAAGCGTCGCAGGTTCAGCATCCAGAGGGTGTAAACGCACCAACACATCGTTTCTCTGGGTCTCAAGGCCTTCAATGGCAATGGGTTGACCCGCGATTTCCGCGTGGCACTCGACGATCCAGGATGAAATCCACGCTCGGCTGTCGGAAACAGGATCAGGGCCACGCGCCGGAGTGCAGCCATCTGGCAATATGGCGTCAATCGCCATCGGTTGACCATTCACATCAGGCTTTCGCCAATGAACGCTCCATGTATTGGAAGCGATTTGACGAATTTCCAGATATCCCGGATCAAGCGCATGCGCAGTGGCGAAATTTGCAGACCACACGAACAGCAGCGCAAACAGCAAGCAAATCGCGGCTCTCATTTGGCAGGGCCTGAAAGATCGGGCGCCACAATCTCGTAGTTTTCGGTAAGAGAATCGTATTGCGCTTGCGCCAGAGCTTCACTCATTTCCCGACGCCAATCCCGCAGCAACGCGTCGTGGATTTCAGCCAAAGGAGGTGTTTGACTGGGCTCGATAGCAACGACCTCAACAAGGTGAATTCCGTAACCTGACTGGATCGGCCCCGTCCACTGACCTGTTTCGACCTCTGTGATGCCTTTCGAAAAACCTCCTCCAAAGACCGACTCGATAACCCGCGTCGCGGACAAGGGCATTGACGCCGGCAGCAATGTCGAACCGCCCAAATCGGAAAAGTCTTGCTGCGCGCGCAGGGTGGCCAGTGCTTTCTCGATTTCGGCCTCTCCGGGTTTCTCTCCAAGAAAGACCTGATTAAAGGCAACCATGACAGGCGTTGCATAGCGTTCCGCGTTTTCCTGAAGAAATGCCTCCAGAGCTTCGTCCTCCGGAACTACCGACGTTGCAATGGCTTCAGTCAGAAAGTCCATTTTTTGACTTAACCGGGTCCTTATCAAGGTATCTCCGCGATCCAGACCAAGCTTTCTTGCTTCCCTGACCAGAACCTCTTCCCGAATTGATGCACCGACCAAAGCTTCTAACTCCGCTTTACTTGGCGGGCGTTTCCACTGCGCTTTGAACCGAGCAGACAATAATGCGACGTCATTTTCGTCGATTGTTATCACCTCAAGATCTTCGACGGTCTCGTTGTCCGGTGCAACAATATCGAACCAAATAAAAATTGCCGTTCCAATCAAGAAAAAATGGAACAGAGGTTCTTTCAGTATTCGCATGGAGTCTCCTGCGTAAAACGTGCTCAGGTTCTACGTACAGATGCTGTCATCAACCGGTTGGGTTTTGCAAGAAAATGAGCAATCCAGGTGTTCCGGAAACGTTGTGAATTCGCCGAGGTGGAGATCACCGCCTCGGCTTTCAATTCGTTTGTTGAGCGGGTCACTCTGCCGGTGTGTACCAGATCGGGGACGAATATGCGCGTTCCTGATGGGTAAGCACTGCATCCTCGGGCAATTCGATACCATACCTCAGCTTGTCGTACAGGACCCAACGCGGGGTCGGAATTTCGATGGCGCGGACATAATAAAATGCGCGCGCGTTCGGATCGAAGTCCGGGTCTGACCATACGGTGACAAGTTCGGCCGTTCCGATTGTGTTGGTCCAGCTGGCGGTGTCCACGTCCACAGTGTTCCCGACCGCAGGGACCTTGCCGTTTTGATCAACTTCACGGTTATCCGACCACGCGACGTCATAGACCTTCTCCTGCATGACACCTTCGGAATCGAGCCATCCTTTTATCACTTGAACACGGTCCAGATTGGCACCAACCGGGTCGCGCAGGGCGGCGATCAGGAAGCTTGGCGCACCCTCACCCTCGCGCGGGCGCAGATCCGAGCCCATAGGCACCCCTTTGGTATAGCCAACATTGGCAAGGAAACGGGTTTCAACATCTGCGTCACTGAAATCCCATCCGCCAAAGAACCGCAGACCGATCCGGGGGCCGGTCGTTGCGTAGGTTTCGCGGCGCTTGAACGCATCAAAGATCGCCGCGCGCGTATTCTCGGTAGCCCAGACAGCCGTGTATCCGGAGGCGACGAGCAGGTCACCGGGAATTTCACCAAGGTCATTGGCTATGAACGGATGCTTGATACGCGAGGCTGAGGGCTCGACGCTGACGGATTTTCCAAAGAAATTGTCTTCTTCGGCGGTGGCCAAAGAGGTATGGCTGTCCGTCGCGCCGCCCATACCGAACTTGTATGGGTTCACGCCAAACTTTTCTTCCAGCATCAAACCGCGCTTCAGCGCCTCGCGAGCGTATTCACCAGCCAGCATGTCATCGGTCTTCAACTCGGTAATATCCAGATTGCCGACGTCCCAGTTCTCATAGTCCGCAAATTCGTCATCCGGGCTCAGGAAAGGGTGCGCTTCGCCGTCACCCTTGATCTGCGTGACCTCGTAATGGGGCTCCCATTTCGCGCGGGCCGCGACATATTCCTCGTCAACCTTGCCGCCGTGATACGTGTCTTCGGTTGGGAACATCCATCCGTTCGACAGGTTTCCGTTATGGGCAAAGGCCACTGCACGCCCCCCCGTTTTTTCCTGATACTCTTCAAGCCAAGCGTAAAGCGCCTTTGGATCCGTATCACCGTAGGGAGGCTGCGTGACCGGTGGCACCATTTGAAGCGCCCTGATTGGCCCATCGCGCAGCATGACATTCCGGTGCAAGTTGAACCCTTTCGGCACCGAGGTCCATTCAAAGCCGATGAAAGCAGTAAAGCTGCCGGGATCATTGTGCCGCTCGGCCGCCAGGACAATGCTTTCCCAGGTAAACGCAAAAGCATCGGCACCTGGGCTGTACGCCTCCAACAGGACTTCTGGCAGTGTCATTTGCGAAAAATTGGTAATGATGTCGAAAGCTGCTTTACCGGCTTCTTCCCCGCCGGCTTTGTACCCCTCGTACCACTCCAGTCCTTTCGGATCAGAAAGAACGCCCGGCTTACCGGCCTGCAAATCCGGCGCAAACCCCATCAGGTCCGTGTGATCCGTGAGAACCATCCAATCCAACGGTCGTGACAGTCTTACAGGTTGACCCGTTGAAGAAATGACCTGCTCACCCTTGGCGAAACGCCATGCCTCATCCGGTAATAAGGTGTTCCCGAAAGCACCCGCATCCAGCGAAAGCCCGGTGTGAAGGTGAGTGTCCCCCCATAATGGGCGTTCAGGAAATGTGCGTTGGGCGTAAGGGGAATAGGGCTGATCAGAAAACAATCCCTCAGCAGCATCTTCGCTGGGTACGGCGTCAGCGACAGCAGCAGCAGGGACCAATACGAGTGAGATTATGCAAGCAGATTTCCGAAACAAAGTGACCTCCCAGTTCAGGAATACTTAGCGGTGTGGGCGAATTTCATCGCGCCATTGTTATATTCCCATTTTCTTATATCACATTCTATCGAACAACAGGTTTTTTTAATCTGAGAGCTGCAAACCCGCGCAATCAGGAAATTTGGCGCAAGCCGCTAAGGTGATCGCGAGTCGTGTTCACCTGACAAGACCCGTCGGATCACCTTATCTGATAGTAAAATGAAAGCTTCCGGCTGACGCCCCCAGGCGGGCGCGGGAAAGGTGCGCCGGTTCGAACCTGTTCTTTGGCTGCGCGCTCTATTTCCGGCGAGCCAGAGCTTTCAACGACATCAACCCAAGCCAACGAACCATCCGGGTCAATCTGGAAAAACACACGCGCATAGCCGCGACCGGCAACGTAAACGATTGGCGCTCGATTCAGATGAACAAGAACCTGACCTGCATAGTTCGTGCTGTCCGAGTTTCCCGGCCCCCGCCCGCCTGAACGGGTGCCGCCGCGGTTTTGTCGGAAGGCGTCGATACCCTCTCTTTGATACGTCGCCAGAGGTGATTCAATCGTTTGTTCCGGAAAGCGAAGAGCTTCAAAGTTGTTCGACGGATTCAATGCCCCGCGCAATGCAGGTTGCGGACGGCGGTCTGGAAGACGTGGCCGGAGGGACGAAACCACGGCCTGTTTGGATTCATTCGCTTCTGTATCGGGTATGGGCAGTTCGGCGTCTTCGTCTAAGGGTTCCGATGCTTCATCCGGTATCACAGGTTCAAGTAGTGGCGTATTTTCCGGAGCAACCGGAACCACTTCAACCGGTAACGCGGCAATCTGTTGCTGTTCCTCGGTCACCGGTTCTTCAGCAGAAGTCGGCTCAACTGGAGCAACCGTCTCGCCAGCCGGCACCTCAGGTGTTTCGGCCACTGTTTCAGGCTCTGCGGAGGTGGCTCCGCCAGCCTCATCGGGTTCGCCCTTCTCCTCCAGGTTCTGTTCTACAGGTTCTACGATGACTTCATCCGGTGCCCTCGGCTGAATTATCGTTGAATCGCCGGTGTCCGGTGCGTAAGTCTCCTGCGGGTTCGGCGATGCAACGCGGGCATCGCTTGTCGGAATCTCCGCCTCTTGCGGCTGGGTTGGCGGCTCGACCGGGGGTGTCGGCGGCTCATTCGGCTCGGGCCGAACGGGTTCAATCCTGGTATCGGCAAACTCTTCGAACGCGTTGCTGAGTTCGATTGTGTCTGTACTGTTTTCGTCCGAAGCCTGATTTGACAACTCTGGCACTGTAAAGATCAGGCCCATGAGATGCACCAGCACGGAAATCGAAATCGCAAAGATTGCGACGAAAACGGACCGCCTGATCATTCGAGAGCCTGTTCGGTCACCAGGAATACGGATGGCGCACCCAACCGGCGCAGACTGCTGGTGACCTCCATCAATCGAGGGGCCGACGCATCCCTGTCAGGAACGATCCGCACGGGTCCCGATTCATGCGCAGCCATGAAAGCTTCTGCCTCGATCGGATTGCCGCGAAAACTCAGCGTTCCGTCCCGATGAAGAACAAGCGCATCTGGCGGCTCACGGCCTTCAAGATCCGCAGTGTTCACCAAATTCAGATCAGGATCCAACGGCGGTGCGATGGTACCTGTAATAAGAAAAAAGATCAGGATCAGAAAGACGACATTAATCAGCGGAATGGTGGAATCTCGATTTCGACCGGGTCGGATGTAGCGGATCATTGCCTCACTCCAACACTCTGACCGTCAAACCTTCGCGCCCACGCAATGGAGCAAGCAGGTCCACAAGACGTTGCGCGGATGTCTCAGGATCAAGGCTTACCAGAACCTGACCGGCTTGGACCTGATCCACCAATTCCTCAAGCGACAAGGGTTGACCGTTCAGGACCACACGTGCCGGACCAAATTGCACGAAAAGGCGCTCGGGCGGCTCAACGTCGGCTTTCCTGCCTGTGGCTGCGCTGCTCAACTCGATCTCACTGAATCGCGAAAACGTTGAGGACAGCATGAAAAACAGCAAAAGCAGAAAGATCACGTCGATAAGAGGCGTCATCGACATGCGTCGCCGCACAAAAGGCGCAGTGTTACGCATGTTCTGGGGCGACCGGGACTTGTGCGGCCGCCTCTGTGCTTTGGATGGAATGACCCGGGACCAGAACCGTACGCAAAGCCTTGTCCGCAAAAACACGCTCGCGTGCGGTTCGACTTTCAAGCCAGGACAAAACCATCGATGTCGGCATCGCAACAGCCAGACCTACAGCGGTGGTTATCAGGGCCACCCAGATCCCCCCGGCCAAAAGCGATGGATCAACCGATGACCCCGCGGTTTGCAAGCTTTGGAAGGCACTGATCATACCCAGCACCGTACCAAAAAGACCCAGCAAAGGCGCCAGCTGCGCTACGGTGTCCAACAATCGAAAACCGCGTTCCAACCCGGCAAGCGCCAGACCCGCTTCGGCATCCAGCCGGTCATCGGCCCCGGGAACCCCCGTTGCGTTCATCGCCGCGCCTACAATGGGGGCAAGATAACTGCTGCTGTCCGCCAGTCTTGCACGTGCAGCACCTTGATCTCCTGCATCCCAGGCAGCCAGAGCTTCAGACAGCACTTTGTGTCGCCCGACACCGCAGGCTGCAAATTGCCAGAGCTTGTAGAGAGTGACCGCCAGCGTCAAAACCGACATTGCGATCAATATCGCCACAACTGGCCCACCCAGTTCAAAAATCTCGCGAAGTGCGGCTAGAGGACTCATCCCAACAGCTCCATTTCCACCCTGCTACTCAGCATCAGGGTCCTGTTGCATATGTCGCTTTCGGAACCGTCTACGACGCAGGAGTTCGCGCCATTGATCAACGCTCGTCCCACTGCGTCACATGTTCTGTTTGTAAGGTCAAACTGGCGGACACGAGGCCTGTTGGCAGGCAAATCGCGGAAATCGAACAGAGTGATGTTCAAAACACCACCTTCGGCGTCGAAAATGACGGTTTGAAACACCGCGCGATCGATCGACTGCCCGGTTTCATTCTTGATCAGAAACGTCAACCGGCACGATCCGTCGACATCCTCAGCCGAATTCAGTTCCACAAACAGTCTGGCCGTGGGTTCGGCATCAGATTGCGCAAACGCGGTGGACAACAGACTGCCGGAAAACATGGCCGCGACAATAATGCGACGAAACAGCATGAACAGACTCCGTATTGCAGCGCTGGAACTCTCGGGCAGCAACCGTCAGCTTACCCATCTGCGTTTCTACCTGAGGGGCATGTCACATTAAAGAGCCGCGAATGGTGGCATAGAAAAAGGATCGTAGCGTGTGTTGATGTACATACACACACGGTAAGACATACGTTGCTCGATAAGAATTTCAACTCCGTCCAAGACTGCCCCGCGCATCAGCACAAGCAGGAAGATATTGTCGGGTCAAATCTGAAAAGCCAGCAACTCTCGCACTTTTTTGATACGGGTGCTTAACTCGCAAAAAAGAAGCGAAACTGCGCCAAATCGGGTCTTCAGGGAAGTGTGCCTAAAGCGCTGTTTGAAGGCCGTTTTCACATAAGACTTGCTTAGAATGCGAAAAGTCATGCATATTTGCCTATATTCCTGATGCTTATGAATAATAAAACTATGCTTTTTGAGGGGCAAATTTCGGGCACAGTGCAATTTGCACGTATCAAGACCCATTGGGGGAAGGGGCTCGAGTTTGTCGTTGTTAAAGATTTTCCTGGTTCTATGCGTTGTCGTAATCATACCGTCGCAGACCATCGCCAACATTGGAAAAGTAATAAGCGTCAAACAAGGCGCTCACATCACGCGAGCGGGAAAAATACAACCTGTGTATTCGGGAATGGAGGTTGTGTCGGGCGACGCACTCACCACGGATCGGACAGGCGTAATTCAAATCGTTTTTGTGGATGACACCAAGATTGCCATTGGCCCCAACGCGCGCATGGTGCTGGATGTGACCATGTTGCGAAGTAACCGCAAGGCCAAGAGCTTTGCTGTTCAGGCCTTGGGTGGCAGTTTTCGGTTTATTTCCGGGAAAAGCCGAAAGAGAGCCTACTCGATCAGGACTCCGTCGGCGACAATGGCCGTGCGCGGCACGACCTTCGACATGTGGGTCGTGTCGGAAAAACAAAGCGCGATGCTTGTCCTGCAGGGCACGGTCCGCATGTGCGGCAGCCAGGGCTCGTGCAGATCTTCGGGACGTCAATGCAGCATGTACGCAACAAGCGGAAACGGAGGTGTCGGTCAGCCTGCCGATCAGGCCCAATACGAACAAGCACTGAAAAGCGGATTTCCCTTCATTGAGTCTCAGGAAGGACTGCTGCCCCCTTTGCAGGTGCGAGTCGAAGGGTGTTCAGGTGATGGAGCCCCCATACGGCGTGTCGAGCCTGACCGGTCGGAAGCCCGTAGAGACCCTCCTCAGCAGCGAGAAGCCCAGAATACGGGCGCCGAACCTTCGCCTTCCGCAAACAATGAACCGGAAAGAGAAGAGCCGGATCGCGAGGAGCCCGAACAGGAAGAACCTGAGCAGGAAGAGCCCGATAGCGAAGAACCGGAACCTGACGAGCCAGAGCGGGAAGAACCTGAGCAGGAAGAACCCGAGCAGGAAGAGCCAGAGCGGGAAGAGACTGACCTCTAATTGCTCAAGAACTGCTGTTGCGTACGCAGGCCCGGTTCCATTTATCTGGAGGATGGTGTGAGCGACAAGGTGCGGAGATCCAAGAATGGCCGATGGGCCTTCCGCCTCGTGGGGCTGTGCCTGATCCTCTTGGGTTGCATCATCCGAGCGTGGGACCCGTACCCCGTTCGAATGACGCGTCTGATCTATTTCGACGTTTTGCAACGACTGTCTCCGCGAGAGTTTAATCCCGAACTCCCCGTGCGCGTTGTGGATATCGATGAGGCCTCGCTTGCCAGCTGGGGGCAATGGCCCTGGCCCCGAACATTGGTTGCGCAGATGGTTCAAAATCTGGGTGACTATGGCGCCGCTACGATTGCTTTCGACATGCTGTTTGCCGAACCTGACCGGTATTCGCCATCTCACCTTCTGAACGACCCATCGCTGGCGGGTATTTTGACAGTGGAACGCCATGCCGAAAAGCTGGACAATGACGTCGTGCTGGGGATGGAAATGGCCTACTGGCCCGTGGTTCTGGGCGTGGCTGCGCGATTGTCAGCTGAAGGGGAACCCATTGCGGCTAAGGCCGGAATCATTGAATTCGGGGAGAACCCTACCGAGGGGCTGATCTCGGTCCCTCATTGGACGCCAATCGCGCCACCGTTGGGTCAGGCAGCTGCGGGTGTTGGTGGGGTCAATGTCTCACCCATCGGTGGAACCGGCATCGTGAGACGTGCACCGGTTCTTTGGAACGGTCCGGACGGTCCGCTGCCAAGCCTTGGAATCGAAGCCCTCAGGGTTGCCTTGGGTGAGACCAGTATTTTCGTGGAAGGCGCGCCTGACGAAGCAGGCATCATGCTGGCCGCCGAAATCGCCGGATATCGATTGCCTACAACCGAGAATGGCGAGCTTTGGCTGAAATACCGGCGGGACACCCCCGACCTCTACATTTCAGCCAAGGATGTTCTGGAAGGCTCGGAAAACCCCGAGCTGCGATCTGAAATCGAAGGCAGAATAATCCTGATCGGAACGTCCGCTGCCGGATTATTCGATATTCATCAGACGGCACTTGGCGAAAGCGTCCCAGGTGTTTCAATTCATGCTCAGATGATCGAACAAATCCTGACCGATGAAATGCTCAGCCGGTCCGACGTGACCGCAGCGCAGGAATTGCTGGCCTTTGCGTTTCTCGGGCTTGTCGTGATTGCCGTCATGTCCAGCTTTGGCGCCATTGCATCCTTAATCGCCGGTGGCATAGCAGCCGCTGCTGTTCTTGCCATCAGCTGGCTGGTTTTTCAAAACCAGTCGGTCCTTTTCGATGCCACCTTTCCCCTGATTGGAGGAATCGCAAATTTTGGTCTGCTGGCGGGGTATCTTTTCGTATCGACCGAGCGCGAAAAGCGCGAAATTCGAAAAGTCTTTTCGCATTACGTGGCCCCGGAAATCCTTGATGAAATGGAGAATACGGGTCACCAGCTGCAATTGGGCGGTGAAAGTCAGGAAATCACCGTATTGTTTTCGGATATCCGCGGTTTCACGGCTCTGTCCGAATCCGCAACGGCCACAGAACTTGTTTCGTTGTTGAATGCGCTGTTTTCCAAGCTTGGGGATCAGATCCTGCTTCAGCGTGGTACGATCGACAAGTTCATCGGTGACGCCATCATGGCCTTCTGGAACGCACCTTTGCCCGTTGCCGACCATCCATGCCGCGCAGCGCTTGCCGCGCTCAGGATGCGGGGTGCTTTGGCACAATTCAATGCATCCGACATCATGCGGAACCGAAAGCCGATAGCGCTGGCAACAGGAATTGCCACAGGGCAGGCCTGCGTCGGCAACATAGGATCGCAGAAACGGTTCAACTATACAGTTATCGGAGATGTCGTGAATGTTTCGGCACGTATCGAACAATCCTGTCGAACAGTTGATTATGACATCGTCGTCTCAAACGGGGTTTTTCAAGCTGGACAAGATGACCTGGCATTTCTGGAGGCAGGCCACGTTGATCTTAAAGGAAAAGCCAACCCTGAACCTGTTTTTGTTCTTGTAGGTGATTCCGCTTTGCGGAAGACCACTGCATTCCAAAATCTCCTTGCTCAGCACAGTGATTTGATCTCAGCGCTTAGAACCCGAAAGCCTCAGGGTGACATCGCGCGTTTGTTTCCGCGCTGCGAAAAACTCGCAGAAGATATCGAACCCGGATTACGCCAGTTCTATCGCGCCCTGCCCGGTCGTGCAGCTGATTTCAGAACAGATTCACCATCAGGGCAAGCCATGTTCACCCGATACAATCGAATGAAGGGATCTGGATAGGCGGCGTTCCGCCCCTGTTTAATCCGAAGCTTTGCGTTCCGTCCCATGCAAACAAACACATTCGTTCCGGGCGCGGTATGCATGGGGCCTTGCTGGCCAGATAGCAATTCTGGTCATAAGCCGGAGCCGCAGTCTCGCGATACTCGCGTTCAACTTAGTTGCCCACCTCGTGACAGGTCACGATGAGCAACAAACCCACTCATGGAAGATCGCCATATTCGGACCCAAAAACGCCGACATTGTGCAATGCTCAACTTGAACAAGGTGGCGTGGCAGGAAAAAGACCGCTGATTGAACTTTCAGATCTCACCACAAGGCCCGTGCGATGAATACCGCCTGACTTCGGCAACTCATAAAAAACCCAACACACAAACCCTTCATCATCGGTTGTTATTCGAGACGGGAACCCTGAGGGTCGAAGCGGTAGACCCTGCTCGGTGAATACCCAAACCGGATGCTCTGACCGGCCTCAACCTGATGCTGCCCGAACAGGCGTGCGGTGATCTGGTGATCCTGCATCATGGCAATCACGTTGGTGTCACCGCCCAAATGCTCGACATGGGTGACGTTTGCGGCAACCGGGCCATCATCAGACAAAAACAGGTCTTCCGGGCGGATTCCCGTTGTAATGTTTGCGCTTTCGCCAATCATGCTGGCGGGAAAGAAATTCATCGACGGCGCCCCAAGGAAACCGGCCACGAACTGGTTGGCGGGGTTGTTGTAAAGCTCCATCGGGCTGCCGACCTGTTCCACACGCCCGTCGCGCAGAACGACGATCTTGTCGGCAAGAGTCATTGCCTCGGTCTGGTCATGGGTCACGTAGATCATCGAAGCGTCAAGCTGCCGGTGCAGGTTCGCAATTTCCAACCGTGTATTCATACGCAGAGCCGCGTCGAGATTGGACAGAGGCTCGTCGAACAGGAACAGCTTCGGTTCCCGCACGATGGCGCGACCGATGGCGACGCGCTGGCGCTGACCACCGGACAGTTCGGAAGGATATCTGTCGAGGTAAGGTTCGAGGTTCAGCATCTTGCTTGCCCTGGCAACACGCTCTTCGATGACCTGCCTGCTCTGGCCCTCCTGTTTCAGCGCCAATGACATGTTCTTGCGCACGTTCAGGTGGGGGTAGAGAGCATAGCTCTGGAACACCATTGCGATACCGCGCTTTGAGGGCGGGGTGAGGTTCATGACCTCACCGCCGATGCACACGTCGCCCGACGTCACATCCTCCAACCCCGCGATGACACGCAGAAGGGTGGATTTACCGCAACCCGAAGGGCCGACAAAGACGACAAATTCGCCCTCGTCAACTTCGATATTGATATCCCTGAGGACCTCGACGGTGCCGAAGGACTTGTTCACGTTTTGCAGCGTCAGGGCGGTCATATGCGTGCCTCTTTCAGCGAAATGGGTTGGCCTGTACGGATGCTTTCATCAGCGGCCAGGCAGATGGCCAGCGATTGCACCGCGTCGTTCATGTGGCGGGTCAGATCGATATCTTCGGCGATGGCGCGCAGCATATAGGCTTGCTCGGCGTCGCAGAGTTCCTGATGGCCGGGTTCATCGGGCAGGTCGATCGTCTGGTCACCTTCGGGGCGGTGAACCAGAAGACCGCCGACCTTAGTGTGACCGTCGATATCGGCCGATGCGCCCTTGTTGCCATCAGTGATCGAGACCGAGCCGTTGGGTGAGATGATATCTTTCACGAAGAACGCGGTTTCGGACATCATCGGGCCCCAGCCGGCTTCGTACCAACCGAGCGAGCCGTCTTCGAAGATCACCTGGAACTGGCCGTAGTTATACATATCTTCGGAAATCTCGTCACTCAGACGCAGACCCATGCCATGCACGCGGACGGGATCGGAGTCGGTGATCTGGCACATCACATCGACGTAATGCACACCGCAATCGACGATAGGGGACGTCGTCTGCATCAAGGCCTTGTGCGTTTCCCATTCGGCCCCGCTGCTTTGCTGGTTCAGGTTCAGACGGAAGACATATGGTCCTCCGAGTTCGCGCGCCTCCGCGATCAGGCGCATCCAAGAGGGGTGGTGCCGCAGAATGTATCCGATCACCAGTTTCCGGTCAGTTTCCACTGCTTTTGCGACCACGCGTCTGGCGTCCGCAACCGTCGTGGCCAGTGGTTTTTCAACAAAGACATGCGCGCCTGTTTCCATTGCGGCGCAGGCGAAGTCTGCGTGGCTGTCGGAATAGGTTGCGACGACGACCAGATCGGGGTTTGTCTCGGCCAGTGCCGCCTGAAAATCCGTATAGGCCGGATAGCCTGACAGATCGGTATGATCCACTCGACCTGAGCGGTTGACCAGTCCCACGAGCTGCGCTTCGGGGTGACGATGATGGGCCAAGGCATGGCTCAGGCCCATGTTGCCAAGACCAGCGATCAGAACCCGGGTCATTTGACAGCTCCTGAAGTGATGCCACGGATCAGCTGGCGCGAGAAGATAACGTAGAGCACCAAAACTGGCAGGATCGCCATGCTGAGTGCGGAAAGAACTGCGTTCCAGTCGGTGACAAACTGGCCGATGAAGACCTGGCTGCCCAGCGTCAGGGTTTTGGTCTCTTCAGCGGGTGCCAGAATCAGCGGGAACCAGAGATCGTTCCAGATAGGGATCATGTTGAAAACAGCGACGGTTGCCATGGCAGGCCGAACCAGAGGCAGCACCAACCGAAAAAAGATCGTGTATTCCGAAAGCCCATCGATGCGCCCTGCGTTCTTCAGGTCATCACTGACCTGGCGCATGAACTCGGAAAGGATGAACACGGCCAACGGCAAGCCCTGTGCCGTGTAGACGAAGATCAGGGCCCAGAGCGTGTTCACAAGCCCCGTTGCGACCATCATCTCCAGAATCGCCACTGTGCCGATGCGGATTGGGATCATGATCCCAAGTGCCAGATAGAGTCCCATCAACATGTTGCCCTTGAACCGGTATTCGCTGAGGGCAAAGGCCGCCATGGCACCGAACAGCAGGATAAAGGTCAGTGAAGCCACGGTGACGATCAACGAGTTCTGAAAGTAGAGGAAGAAATCCCCCTGCTTCATCACCGTCTGGTAGCCGATCAGGGAAAAACTTTCGGCATCAGGCAATGCGAGCGGTTCGCGAAAGATGGCACGGCGCGTTTTGAAGCTGTTGATGATGATCACGAAAACCGGGAACAGGGCGATCAGAGTGTAAAGGATCAACGCTCCATGCATTGCGGCGGTATTCAGCGGATTCGAGCGTGCTTTGTTCATTGCAGAGCCCTCACAACTGATACCGTCGCATCCGGGTCTGGATGCCGAAAAGGTAAATGCAAACACCGACAAGGATGATGGCGAACATGGCACCGGCAATGGCGGACCCCATATACGGATCACCCAATTGCAGCTGGAAGCCAAAGAACGTGCGGTACATGAAAGTGCCCAGGATGTCGGTCGAAAAATCTGGCCCCGCCAGCGCGCCCTGAGAGACATAGATCAGATCGAATGCGTTGAAATTGCCCACGAATGTGAGGATCGAGATGATCCCGATCGAGGGCAGGATCAGCGGAAGTTTTACTTTCCAGAAAGCCGAAGCTCCGGTGATCCCGTCAATCTCGCCGGCTTCAAGAATTTCTTCAGGGATCGACAGCAGGGCCGCATAGATCAGCATCATCGGGATGCCGACAAATTGCCAGACCGAGACGAGCGCCAGAGTTGTCAGCGCGTATTCTTCCTTGCCTAACCACGGAGCAAACAGGGATTTCAGGCCAACAGCGTCCAGCATCGAGGGCGCAATCCCCCAAAGCGGAGACAGGATCAGTTTCCAGGCAAAACCCACGATCACGAAGCTCAGGATCGTCGGAATGAAAATGGCCGACCGGTACAGTGCGGCAAAGCGCAGCCTCGGGTGTGACAGGATCGCGGCCAGAGCGATTCCGATGGGGTTCTGCACCAGCATGTGGATCAGGAAGAACCAGAAGTTGTTGCCCAACGCATTCCAGAATTGCTCGGACCACAGCGGATCAAAGAACAAGGTTCGGAAATTCTCCAACCCCACATACACACGTGCCTGATCGACTTCGGTGAACAGCGCGAAGCGCAGTGTATTGAACAAGGGCAGGATCATCACCGCCGTGTAGACCAGCACCGCAGGTGCAAGGAAAACGACGATGTGCCAGCGTATGCGGCGCGTCTGCATGGGATTCTCCGGGGAAAAGTGTCGGGCGCGGCGCGATGGGCCGCACCCGGAGAGAGTGGTTCAGATGTTACTGATGCGGTGCGTACCAGCTGGCCAAACCATCTTGCAGTTTTTTGCCCAAAGCCTCAGAGCTTTCGGTGCCCTTGATGGCTGCAACGGATGCACCCCAGGTCTCGTTTTCAAGGTTGGGTGTGCCGCGTGACAGGATCTGATAAGTCGAACGGATGGTGCTCTCGCACTCATCCCGCCACCCGACGATTTCCTTGGCAAGAGGATCTTCCAATTCAACCGGGGTGTTGGAAAGAGGGAAGAAACCGGGAACCGCATTGCCGAAGATGCTGGCGAATTCGGGGCTTGCGACCCAGGCCAGGAACGTGCGGGCAGCCTCCTGGTTTTCGCTGGCAGCATTCAGGCCGATGCCGATATCGGTATGGTCCGAGATATAGCAGGTGTCACCGGCATTTTGGACCGGCGGCTTGAAGGCGCCCATCTCAAAATCAGCCTGTGTGTTGAAACCTGCAATCTCCCAGCTGCCTGCCGGGTAAATTGCGGCGCGGCCCAATGTGAACAGGTTCTGGCTGTCGGGATAGGTCTGCGCCTCATATCCGTCACCCAGATAATCGGCCCATTTCGCCAAAGTGGCAAAGGGCGCGACCCACTGAGGGTCGGTCAGTTTCTGCTCGCCCCTGATCAATGCCAGTCGGCCTTCTTCACCTTTCCAGTAGTTCGGGCCGATATTGTTATAGCCCATCGTTGCGGCTTCCCACTGGTCATTCGTGCCCATTGACATCGGTATATAGGTGCCGTCTTCCTTGATCTTGTCCAACACTTCAAAGAATTCTGCCTCGGTGGTCGGAACGTCCAGACCCAATTCGTTGAACGCGTCCTTGTTGTAAATGAAACCGTGGATCACCGATGCCATCGGAACACAAAAGCTGGCCGACGCATCGTCTGTCTGCCACGCAGATTTGGCAACGTCCGAGAAGTTGTTCATCGCATCCAGATCGGACAGGTCGGTCAGATGGCCTGCTTCGTAAAGCGCCAGAGAAGCATCGAACGGGCGGCAGGTGATCAGATCACCGGCGGATCCGGCTTCCAGCTTGGAGTTCAGAACGGCGTTGTACTCTGCCGGGGCTGAAGGCGAAAAAACAACTTTGATATCTGGATTGGCCGCCTCGAATGCGGGGATGATCTTTTCCTGCCAGAGAGCGAGGTCATCGTTGCGCCAGCTTTCGATTGTCAGCGTAGCGTCTTGCGCATAGGCGCTTGTGACCAGCGCCGTGCTCATCAGAGCCAGGCTCAGAACTTTGCGTTTCATTTGGTTTCTCCCAGGTTGCTATGTTCGTTATTTTCATTCAGCCGGTTCATCGCGTGACGCAGATGGCCATTCGTTTCAGCCAGTCGCTTTTGAGCATCCTCGGCCGATACGGCACCCGCGGCGACAAGTGCCGCGCATTTCAGGTTCCCATCCGCGGCCCTCAGGGCATCATCAGCACGTTCAGGTGATACGCCGGTCAGTTGGCACACGATTCCGTTGGCGCGTGCGCGCAATTTTTCATTGTCCGCCCGAAGATTGATCATCATGCCGTCCTGAATATGCCCAAGCTCGATGGCCATCAGCGTCGACAACGTATTGAGGGCTATTTTCTGCGCAGTACCCGCCCCCATCCGGGTTGAGCCCGAGATCAATTCCGGAGGGGTCGCAAGCAGAACGGCATGGTCCGCCAGTTGCAACAATTGCGAACCCGCATTGTTTGCAATCCCGATCACGGGCGCTCCCTTGTCGCGCGCCAGTTTCGCGGCTGCAACAGTGTAGGGTGTGGTGCCGCTGGCCGAGACCGCGATGAGCATATCATTGGCATGCATATCCGACATTTCACGTGCAAGCCCATCAACAGCGTCCTCTACATCCCCCGGCATGTCTGCTTTGGTCGGCATTCCACCGGCCATATGAATGCGGATCTGTTCCGAGGGGATTGAGAACGTTCCGCCAAGCTCCAGCGCGTCCGAGGCCGCCATGAGGCCGGAAGACCCCGCCGCAAGATATCGAAGCTTGCCGCCCGACCGGATCGTCTGGGCCATGGCCGTCGCCCCGCTGCAAATCGGACCAAGTGCATCAAGCACTGCCGTCGCCGCTGACACCTGCGACCGCGCCAGCAGGCTGGCCACTTCTGCCAGCGGACGGGTATCAAGCCCATGCGCATCCTGATGCAATTGTTCTGTCGCCGGCGTAATCAAGTGATTCTCCCCCAAGAACTCTCGATATCATACCTTTTAAATACCATTAGTCTACGATTTATTTTTTTTCATATTTTTGGGCATTTTAGCGCGATAATCGCCGCTTTGGTCGCAATTAGGACTTCAAAATACAGAAAAGGTATTATAAAGGTCTTTATATGGTAAAGTCATCAAAACCCATGTTCCTGGCCGCCGACGGGGGTGGAACGCGCTGCCGCGTCGCCGCTTTTGTTGATGGCAAAACACACAGGGTCGAAGTTGGCGCGGCAAACGTGTCTACTGATTTCGACGCTGCTTGCATCGAGTTGCGGCGTGGCCTGGAAGCTCTGGCAGTTCAGACGGGCCGTTCGGCGGAGGAGCTTGCACGAGCGCCCACCTATCTGGGCTTGGCCGGGATAACAGGTGATGCGATCGCCAGAAAACTCGCAGCGGCATTGCCAATTCAGCACGTTCGGATCGAAGACGATCGTGCAGCAGCTTTGCGCGGAGCATTGGGGGCCAGAGACGGGTTTGTCGCACATTGCGGCACCGGTTCTTTTGTCGCAATGCAAAGGGGTGGCGCGATTAAGCTTGCCGGCGGATGGGGTCCGGTTCTCGGCGATCAGGCCTCCGCGCAATGGGTTGGCAAACGGGCGTTGTCCAAGGCGCTGGAGTACACGGATGACATGACGGGCCCATCGGAATTGGCGCAGGATCTGTTGTCTCGATTTGGCGGAGCCGCAGGCGTCGTTCGAGCCGCAGCCGACATGACCCCATCTGATTTTGGCGCCCTCGCTCCGCTGGTTACCAAGCTCTCCGATCACGGCGACAAGCTGGCCAGATCCATCCTGCAGCACGGTGCAGACTATCTGATCGACGTGATGAAAAAGATGGGCTGGAACGTTGGTCTGCCAATTTGTCTGACCGGGGGCATCGGCCCCCTTTACGCGCCGCACCTGCCTTCAGACATGCAATCTGTTCTGGTCCAGCCTGCGGGCGATCCACTGTCCGGCGCACTTGCATTGGCACAGGCGTATCAGGAGGAAATCGAACATGAGCATAGCTGATTTCCTGCGGCCCGAAGGATGGTTGGGGCAAAGCTCGGGCCCGCGCTATGTACAGCTCCGTCAGCGCCTCGAACAAGGGATTAAAGACGGTATCCTGCCTCCCAACAGTTCGCTGCCACCCGAAAGAGAAATCGCCGAGATCACCGACCTGTCGCGTGTGACTGTGCGCAAGGCCATTCATGAATTGGTGCGCAAGGGTGCAATCGAACAACGGCAGGGGTCTGGTTCTTTTGTTCGGGAACCCGTGGCGAAAGTTGAACAGTCGCTGTCCCACCTGACATCTTTCACCGAAGACATGGAGCGGCGCGAGCTCAAGACGACCTCGACATGGCTGGAGCGTGGGATTTTCCTGCCATCCCCGGAAGAAATGATGGCATTGGGCTTGTCGGCAAACGAACAGGTTGCACGTATCTACCGCCTGCGAGAGGCAGGAGGACGCCCGATGGCGTTGGAAAAAGCGGCCCTTCCGCTGGATATCCTGCCAAACCCCACTGAAGTGACGGGGTCGCTTTACTCTGTTCTTGAACAATCTGGTCTGCGACCGGTGCGCGCTATCCAGAAAATCTCGGCGATCAACCTTGAAGCGCCCGAGGCAGAGCTTCTGGACGTTGCGGAAGGTACGGCCGGGCTTCGGATTCAACGCACCTCATATCTGCAAAGCGGGCGGGTCGCTGAATTGACCCGCTCGATCTACCGCGGTGATGCCTATGACTTCGTGGCTGAGCTGCGCCTGTCAAATTGAAAGCCTGGGAAAATGTCTGACACAACCACTCAAATGCGGCAGGAGATCAATGAGATTCCCGACGCCGTAGACCGCCTTCTGACCGAGGGCGCAGATTTGATCGCGCAAACCGCCAACGAGATCCAGACCCGCAACCCGCGGTTTCTGATCTCGGTGGCGCGCGGATCCTCGGATCATGCCTGCAGCTTTCTGAAATACGCCTCGGAACTGCTACTTGGCTTGCCGATGGCTTCGGTCGGACCGTCGGTCAAGTCTATCTACGGTGTCGACATGCACTGCGAGGATGCGATCTGCATCTCTGTTTCACAATCCGGCCAGAGCCCGGATATCGTGCAACTCACGCAGTCGCTCACATCCGGCGGAGCTTACTCGGTCGCGATCACGAACAACACTGCCTCTGCACTGGCCGAGGCAGCCACGGCAACGCTGCCAATTCACGCGGGCCCCGAACTGAGCGTGGCGGCGACGAAGACATTCGTGACGTCTCTGGTCGCCGGGTTGTGGTTGATTGCGCAGGTGAAGCGCGATGATCATTTGTTACGCGCCATCCATGGGCTGCCGGACAGTTTGTCGACTGCAATCGCCTGCGACTGGAGCGCCGTGGCGGACGCGGTGGATGGTCGCTCTTTGTTTACACTGGGGCGCGGCATGTCTTTGGCAATTTCCAACGAAGCCGCGTTGAAATTCAAGGAAACCTGCCAGATTCACGCGGAAAGCTATTCGGCAGCCGAGGTTCTGCACGGCCCTGTTTCCATCGTGGATCAGGGCTTTCCTGTGCTTGCCTTGTCGTCCGGGGATGCAGCAGAGGACAATCTGGCTGAAGTTGCAGACGCACTGGCGTCCAAAGGCGCTGTGGTTTTCGCCACAACCGGCCGCGTGAAGCACGCAACAGAACTGCCGCATGTCCGAACGTCCCATTGGATGACGGACCCCATACCAACAATTGCGTCGTTTTATGGAATGGTGGAGAAGGTTGCCACACAACGAGGGATTGACCCGGACACACCACGCCACCTGAAAAAAGTAACGGAAACGGTATGACCAGTTCTACCATCACCTTTGCGGGCGGCCCGATCTTCGATGGCACTGAATTGCGTGAAGGATACGCCGCACGGTTCAGAAACGGGCTGTTGAATGCGTTGGTCCCCTTGGATCAGATAGCGCATGACGACCAGATCGAGGATCTGCATGGCGACATCCTCAGCCCTGGTTATGCTGATCTGCAGGTGAACGGCGGTGGTGGCGTGATGTTCAACGACGATCCATCGGTTCAGTCACTGACCCAAATCGCACGTGCTCATCGCGCGCTGGGTGCGATGAGCATCCTGCCCACCCTGATCACTGACACGGCCGAGAAAACCCGAGCCGCTATTGATTCCGCCATCAAGGCCGTTCAGACGGGTGTTTCCGGTATTGCGGGCCTGCATCTGGAAGGTCCTCACCTGTCTGAGCGGCGCAAGGGCGCACATGATGCTGCGATGATCCGCCCGATGCGGCAAACCGACCTGGAAACTTTGATCGATGCTGCAAAACACCTGCCTGCGTTGATGGTGACGCTGGCGCCCGAAAGTACAACACTGCAACAAGTTGAAGCATTGAAGCGCGCGGGGGTGATCGTCTCTTTGGGCCACACGGACGCGCCTTTTGAGACTTGCCTGGCGTTCTCAAGGGCCGGGGCGCAGTGCGCAACGCATCTGTTCAATGCGATGAGCCAGCTTGGCAGCCGAGAACCCGGACTGGTTGGCGCGGCGCTATCCTGCGGATCGCTATCGGCGGGCTTGATCGCGGATGGTATCCACGTTCATCCCGACACAATGCGGATTGCCTGGGCCGCCAAGCGCGGACCTGGGCGGATTTTTCTTGTCAGCGATGCGATGGCGGTCGCTGGCACGTCACTGGCGGAGTTTCAGTTGGAAGGGCGCCCCATCCGGCGGGAAAACGGCAGGCTGACGTTAGAGGATGGCACTCTGGCCGGGGCCGATTTGTGTCTGACAACAGCGGTACAGGTTCTGACGGACCAAGCGGAGATCCCGTTTCAAGAAGCACTCGCAGCAGCAACAAGCGTTCCGTTAGCGATGATTTCCGGCAGGAGTGCAGGACAAAAGCCAGCGCTCTCGCAGATGATACTGATTTCCCCGGATTTGTCCCGGGTCAGACCTGTGCAACCCTGATCACTTCCGGAGCCAACGAAATCGCATGTTTCAAGAATGAAACGGATGAACCGAACGTCCAGCCCGCGTAACATTCAGCCGATTTCCGACTGGACCAAACTGGCGTGAGACGGGTTGATAACAAGATCGGCGTCAACCGGCCCAAATCATCGTTGATCCGACCGGTCGTGCAGCGCGTGCGCGATGTCAGCGCTGCGTCCGTTTACTGGCGGCCAAATTTCGATTTTTCAAAACTTCGCGAATAGAGCTGTCACCTTTTTGCGGGTGGTCCGCACCGATCTCTCAGCGCATATTTCAGACATAGGACATTTTTCAGGAGCATGCATGACCGCCAAGTATTTTTCGCCACACGGTGGGCATCCTGGTCAGGAGCAATTGCTGACTGACCGCGCCGTATTTACTGACGCTTATGCAGTGATCCCAAAGGGAACGATGCGGGATATCGTGACCAGTTTTCTGCCGTTTTGGGAAGACACCCGCTTGTGGGTGATATCACGCCCGCTAAGCGGCTTTGCAGAAACCTTTTCGCAATACATCATGGAAGTTCAGCCCGGCGGTGGCTCTGACCGGCCCGAGACCGATCCCGAAGCCGAAGGCGTTTTGTTCGTGGTCGAAGGCACAGCGACCTTGACTGCCGACGGCACAACCTATGAGCTGACGCCCGGCGGCTATGCCTACCTGCCCGCTGAATACAATTGGACCTTGCGAAACCGAGGCGGCGAAATCCTGCGGTTCCATTGGATTCGAAAGGCTTATGAAGCGGTAGAAGGGCTTGACCGCCCAGACGTTCTGGTTCTCAACGAAAACGAGATCACGCCGACGCCGATGCCCGGAACGGACGGCAAATGGGCCACGACTCGCTTTGTCGACCCAAGTGACTTGCGGCACGATATGCACGTGACCGTGGTGACTTTCGAGCCCGGCGCCGTCATTCCTTTCCTTGAAACACATGTGATGGAACATGGTCTGTATGTTCTTGAGGGAAAGGCCGTTTACAGGCTGAACAATGACTGGGTAGAGGTCGAGGCCGGCGATTACATGTGGTTGCGCGCGTTCTGCCCACAGGCCTGTTATGCAGGTGGCCCGGGTAAGTTCCGTTACTTGCTGTACAAAGACGTGAACCGCCATATGGCACTGCGGCCAGGTCCAGCCGCTTACCCGCAGCACCGGCGTCTCAGGACAGCGGCGGAGTAATAGTCCCGCCGATGGCCAGAGTTAACTGATGCGCCGCCTCGATGACGGGGCGGCTTAGTCGCTGAATCTCGACTTCGCTGACGCGACTTGTCGGTCCGGACACTGAAATCCCGGCAACCGCCTCTCGGTTGGTATCGAAGACCGGCGCAGCAATGCACCGCATTCCCGCGTTCTTTTCTTCGTTGTCTATCGAGAAGCCTTGTGCCCGAACCATGGCAAGATCTTCTTTCAGCGCGGTCGGGCTGGTAATCGACCTGTCCGTGAAGGCCTGTAGTTCTGTCTTGGCCAACAGCCGGTCCAACCGATCTTCATCCATATATGCCAACAAAGCTTTCCCGATGCCCGACGCATGCATCGGAGAAAGCGTGCCCGGAGGGAAAAACGCACGAATACTGGCATGGGTTTCCACCTGGCTCAGGAATAATACCATTCCTTCTTTCTCGACCCCCAGGTTTGCGGTCTCGCCGGTGGCCTCCATCAGCTTTCGCATCACGGGTCGGGCCCGGTCCACAAGGCTGGTGCGACGCAGGAAGCGCGAGCCGATTACGAACGCACGAGGACCGATGTGCCAGACCTGCTCGTCGTGATCGAACTCGACAAGGCCCCTGCCCTCAAGTGTAACGAGTATTCGGTAAACTGTGGCGGGCGACTGGCCCATTTCGTCGGATAGCGCGGTTAACGCCTTGCCCTGCGCTTCACTCAAATACTCAAAAACTTCCATCGCACGGTCGAGAGACTTGATCGTGTTTTGCGCTGTCTTGTCATCCCATCCCCTTGGTCTTCCACGGGCTTTTCTGCGGACTTCGCGAGTATTGTCTTGAGAATCCATAAAAACCCTTTGATTATTCGTGAAAGACTAATTCATCATATGAAAAATATAAGGCACTGACAATTATAAATTATATTCGAAGCGTGGCGTTTTGAAAGTCTTTTTCAAAAATATATCAGGCTGAGTGACGGGTGTTTATCGTGTGGTCAACGACGGAAGGAGACCATCCATGAGCTTTCAAAACCCCGTTTTCATCCCGGGTCCGACCAACATCCCGGAAAGCCTGCGCAAGGCCTGTGATATGCCCACGATCGACCATCGCTCGCCGCTGTTCGGGCAAATCCTGCACCCCGCGCGTGCTGGCGTTCAGAAAGTCCTGAAAAGCAACAGCGCCCAAATCTTCATCTTCCCGTCGACCGGAACCGGAGGCTGGGAGACCGCACTGACCAACACCCTGTCGGCCGGTGACAAGGTTCTGGCAGCGCGCAACGGCATGTTCAGCCATCGCTGGATCGATATGTGCCAGCGTCACGGTCTGAATGTCGAGATCGTCGAAACCCCTTGGGGCGACGGGCTGCCAGCCGATCGTTACGAAGAGATTTTGACCGCCGACACAAGCCACGAAATCAAGGCTGTTCTTGCCACGCACAACGAAACGGCAACCGGTGTGAAATCGGATATTGCGGCTGTACGCAAGGCGCTGAATGCCGCCCGACACCCTGCCATGCTGTTCGTCGATGGTGTTTCATCGATCGGGTCCATGGATTTCCGTTTTGACAAATGGGGCGTCGACGTGGCCGTCACGGGTTCGCAGAAAGGGTTCATGCTGCCTGCGGGTCTTGCCATCGTCGGGTTTAGCCAGAGAGCGATGGACGCGACCAAGGCGGACACCCTGCCCCGCACCTTCTTTGATGTTCATGACATGGCCCAGGGGTACGCCAACAACGCCTATCCCTATACGCCTGCCGTTGGTTTGATGAATGGCCTCAACCAGGCCTGCGATATGTTGCTGAGTGAAGGTTTGGAAAACGTCTTTGCCCGGCATCACCGTATTGCCGAAGGAGTACGTGCCGCCGTGGGTGCGTGGGGGCTGGACCTTTGTGCGGCGAACCCGTCGGTATACTCTGACACCGTCAGCGCGATCCGAACGCCAAACGGCTTCAATGCGACGGGTATAGTCACCCATGCCGCTGAAAAATACGGCGTTGCCTTCGGTGTCGGCCTTGGTGAAGTCGCAGGCAAGGTATTCCGTATCGGACATCTGGGCAGCCTGACGGATGTCATGGCTCTGTCCGGGATTGCCACCGCTGAAATGTGCATGGTCGACCTGGGCCTGAACATCCAGCTGGGCTCCGGCGTGGCGGCTGCGCAGGAATATTATCGCGGTCATCCCGGTGCAGTTCAGAAGGATGCTGCGTGATGAAGGACTGCAACATGTACATCCCAACCTACGAGGACATGCTCGAAGCCCACAATCGGATCGAGCCCTTTATCCGCCGTACCCCGGTCCGAACCTCGGACTACCTGAATGAATTGGCCGGGGCGCAGCTGTTCTTCAAATGTGAGAACTTTCAGGAACCGGGTGCCTTCAAGGTGCGTGGGGCAGCAAATGCCGTGTTTGGCCTTGACGACGAACAAGCCAGGAAAGGCGTTGCAACCCATTCCTCGGGCAACCACGCCTCGTGCCTATCCTATGCGGCGATGAAGCGGGGCATACCGTGCAACGTCGTCATGCCACGCACAGCGCCGCAGGCCAAGAAAGACACAGTGCGGCGCTATGGTGGGAAGATCACGGAATGTGAGCCCTCAACCTCGTCGCGCGAGGCCACGTTTGCCGAGGTTCAGGCCGCCACGGGCGGGGATTTTGTCCACCCCTACAATGATCCGCGCGTGATAGCCGGGCAAGGCACCTGCTCGCGCGAGTTCATCGAACAGACCGATGGTCTGGACGCGGTGGTCGCCCCCATCGGTGGTGGCGGCATGGTATCAGGCACTTGCCTGACATTGTCTACTCTGGCCCCAGAAACAGCGATCATCGCCGCAGAACCTGAACAGGCCGACGATGCCTATCGCAGCTTCAAGGCCGGCCACATCATAGCGGATGACGCACCCAAGACGATTGCCGACGGGCTGCTGGTTCCGCTCAAGGACCTCACCTGGCATTTCGTGTCGAACCACGTCTCCGAAATCTACACGGCTTCCGAGCAAGAGATCATCGACGCGATGAAACTGACGTGGAAACACCTGCGGATCGTGATGGAGCCATCTTCGGCCATTCCGCTGGCTACGATCCTGAAAAACCCGGACGCTTTCAAAGGCAAGCGGGTCGGCTTGATTATAACCGGGGGCAATGTCGATCTGGACAAGCTGCCCTGGCTGAACGCGTAACATCAATCCCGACATAGGAATACGGAAATGAAAGATATGACCAATCTCGACAATTTCGAAGTAGGCTTTGACATTCCGGCCAAGCCCGGAATGGATGAAGCAGATATCCAGACTCCCAGCCTGATTCTGGATCTCGACGCGCTAGAACGCAACATCAAGAAGATGGGCGACTATGCGAGGGCGCATGGCATGCGCCACCGCGTGCATGGAAAAATGCACAAATCGGTAGACGTGGCCAAGTTGCAGGAGAAGATCGGAGGCGCCGTTGGCGTTTGCTGCCAGAAAGTTTCAGAGGCCGAAGTGTTCGTGCGCGGTGGCATCAAGGACGTTCTAGTGTCGAACCAGGTGCGTGACCCCGCCAAGATCGACCGTCTTGCCAGCCTGCCAAAGCTGGGCAGCCGCATCATCGTTTGCGTCGACGATCTGGACAACGTTGCAGATCTTTCCGGCGCGGCGGTGGATCATGGGACACAGCTGGAAGTCTTTATCGAGATCGACTGCGGTGCCGGGCGGTGCGGCGTGACAACGACCCCGGAAGTGATCGAGATTGCCAAAGCAGTAGAAGCTGCTGACAACCTGAAGTTCACCGGGATCCAGGCCTACCAGGGGGCCATGCAGCACCTCGACAGCTATGAAGCGCGCAAGGAAAAGCTCGACACCGCCATCGCCATGGTGAACGACGCCGTCGAGGGCCTCAAAGCTGAAGGCATCGAGTGCGAATTGGTCTCGGGCGGTGGCACCGGTTCATACTACTTCGAGTCCAACTCGGGCGTGTACAACGAACTGCAATGCGGGTCCTACGCGTTCATGGATGCCGATTACGGCCGCATCCTGGACAAGGATGGAAACCGGATCGATCAGGGCGAGTGGGAAAACGCCTTCTTCATTCTGACCAGCGTCATGAGCCACACCAAGGCGGATAAGGCGATCGTCGATGCAGGCCTCAAGGCTCAATCGGTGGACAGCGGCCTGCCGGTTGTCTTTGGCCGCGACGATGTCGAATACATCAAATGTTCGGACGAACACGGCATCGTCATGGATCCGAACGGTGCGCTGAAGGTCAACGACAAGCTCAAGCTGGTTCCGGGACACTGCGACCCAACCGCAAATGTACACGATTGGTATGTCGGTGTTCGCAACGGCAAGGTCGAGACCGTCTGGCCCGTGTCCGCCCGCGGACGCGCTTATTGATCTGAACTTGTTCTGTTTGGGAGGGCTGGCTCGGAAGCAGCCAGACAGCCGCCCGCGTGTATGCTCTCCTTCCGGCAGGGGCACGCGGGCGCACGAATGTTTGATTGGAGAAAGAAATGCTGATCGTACCCGAGCGTGAGATCGCTGACCTTATGACCCGACAAGCGGCTTTTGACGCGGTCGAACAGGTCTTTGCTGCAATGGCGTCCGGCGACGCCTACAACTTCCCTGTCGTGCGTGAAGCCATCGGGCACGAAGATGCACTATACGGCTTCAAGGGTGGATTTGACCGCGCTGGCCTGACGCTTGGACTGAAGGCGGGCGGCTATTGGCCAAACAATCTGGAAAAACGCGGGCTGATCAACCACCAGTCCACGGTTTTTCTTTTCGACCCCGACACTGGCAAGCCATCTGCGATGGTCGGCGGCAACCTTCTGACGGCCCTTCGAACGGCGGCAGCATCTTCGGTATCGATCAAGCATCTCGCACGTACGGACGCCAGGGTCATAGGCATGATTGGCGCTGGCCACCAGGCAGCCTTTCAGCTTCGCGCGGCATTGGAGCAGCGCGATTTTGACAAGGTCATTGGTTGGAACTACCACCCCGAAATGCTGCCGAATATCGAAAAGGTCGCCAATGAAGCAGGTGTTCCGTTCCAGGCGGTCAAGCTTGACGAAATGACTGAGGCGGATGTGATTATTTCGATCACTTCGGCCTTTGCACCCTCACTGATGGCGAACCATGTCAGCCCCGGAACTCATATCGCCTGCATGGGCACGGACACAAAAGGAAAACAGGAAGTTGAAACCGCCCTTCTGGCCAAGGCGAGCGTGTTCACGGACGAAGTCGCGCAATCCGTCAGCATCGGCGAAGCGCAGCACGCCGTGGCCGAAGGCCTGATCCAAGAAAGCGATGTGGCGCAGCTTGGCGCGGTCATCAACGGCACCAATCCGGGCCGGATATCGGACAATCAGATCACGCTGTTCGATGGCACGGGTGTGGGCCTTCAAGATCTTGCGGTCGCCGCGTCCGTGGTTGACCTCGCCGTTCGGAAAGGGATCGCGATCGAGGTCGATTTCTGAAGCCGGACGGCAACACCTCCTTGGGCATTGTCTCGGCGGTCCTTTTGGGCGAAGAGCTTTTGACAGCAGATCTCCATTAAATGGTGACAAAACAATGAAACGCGGCGCGCCAAGGCGCGCCGCTTCATGTTTTTTCCAGGACGATCAGTGTATCAGGTCGAACGCATCAGACGTGGTCGTCTTGCTCGATGGACCCAAGACCATGACCGGCCATGCCACCCGAGACCTCTTCCGTCGCTTCGTCGGAAAGTTCTTCGGGAAGAACAAGATTCAATACAATGGCGATGACGGCGGCGGGCAGGATTCCTGATGTCGCCAGAACCTTCAATGTGACGGGCAAGTACTGCAGCGCGTTGGGCTCCAGCTGCAAACCCAGCCCAAGACTCAGGGCGATTGCAAAAATCACCATGTTTCGGCGGTTCCAGTTTACGTCCGACAGCATCGAGACACCTGCCGCCACAACCATGCCGAACATCACGATCACGCCCCCACCGAGAACCTCAATCGGAATGGACGAGATTATCGCCCCGATTTTGGGAATAAGCCCGCATACGATCAGGAAAACCGCACCGATGGTCACGACCATTCGGCTCATGACGCCGGTCATCGCAATCAATCCGACATTCTGACTGAACGACGTGTTTGGCAGCGCTCCAAACAGGCCAGAGATCGCAGTGCCAAGACCATCGGCATAGGTCGCGCCCTGAATTTCCCTGTCGGTTGCTTCTCGCCCAGCGCCCCCTTTGGTGATACCGGATACGTCCCCAACGGTTTCAACTGCGGAAACAAAGGACATTGCACAGAAACCGATGATGGCCGCGACCGAGAATTCAATACCGAAATGCAACGGGTTCGGCAGAGCAAAGGATGCCGCGTTCCCGACGTTGCCCAGGTGGACCTGGCCAAGTAGGAACGCCACGGCGTATCCGACCAGCAGACCGATCAGAACAGCCGACACGGACAGGATGCCCCGTGTAAAGAATTTCAGGCCAAGCGTGACCACGATTACAGTTCCGGCCATGAACCAGTTCAGACCCGAGCCGTATTCCTCGGTCCCAATCGCAGGAACACCCCCCGCGGCATACTGAATGCCAACCTTCACAAGTGCCAAGCCAATCATGGTCACCACAAGGCCCGTAACCAGTGGCGGAAGAGCAAAGCGAATGCGTCCAATGAACAGCCCAAGGAAGGCGTGAAACAAACCACCGACAACAACCCCGCCCATCAGGACGGCAATGGCGTCAACGCCCTTCCCCACCACCAGTGGAATCATGATCGGGATAAAGGCAAACGATGTTCCCTGCACGATAGGCAGCCGGGCACCGACCGGGCCCATGCCAACAGATTGAAACAACGTGGCGACACCCGCAAAGAACATCGACATCTGGATCATATAGATCATCTGCGGGAAATCGGGGCTGTTCGAGCCAAAACCGAAACCAGCCGCACCACAAACGATAATGGCTGGCGTGACGTTTGACACGAACATCGCCAGTACATGCTGAATTCCCAGTGGCACCGCCTTTAGCAGCGGCGGAGTATAATTCGGATCGCGGAGTTGTTCCGGCGTTCCGATGGATGCATCTGACATTTGGTCTTTCCTCCCTTGAAGTTCGCAGCCGACTCCTCATCCGGCAACGCACCTCATTCTGTGATTTCAAAAGCCTCCTCGAACCAATGCTCTTCGAGGTTGGGCCCGGATCCAATTCGGTCGACCACCGCAAAAAGTCCGGGCGCATGAAGCGGGGTCAGAACGCCATGCCAAGTGTTGCGATGATAATTCACACCCTGTCCGGGCGCTGTTTTGAAGGCGATTGGCTGTCCCGGCGTGCCGTCTTCATCCGGGGCCACAACCACGACAAAAGGTTTATCCGACAAAGGCAAAAAGGCCTGGCTGCCATCAGGATGGCGTTCCACCATTTCCAATTTGATCGGCAAGCAGAAGACTTCGGACTGAAAAACGCTGATACCCGCGTGCCCATCATTGAAATCCAACGCGGCCCGGTCGTGATAGCGCGCGCATTTACCCTGATTAATGAGTTTGTCCACCTGGCCAGCCGCCTCGATGACATCGCCGAAAGGTGCAAATGCCTCTGACGTCAAAGGTCGGAGCTTCAAGGCAGCCGTCATTCCGCGAACTTCTCAATCAGGCGCAATTCGGCAATGCGCTCAACCTGACGGCAGGCTTCGGCAAATTCCCTGTCACGGTCATTGTCGATACGACGGCAAAAGGCTTCCAGAATGCTGGCTTTCGTGTTGTCCTTGACCGCGATGATGAAGGGAAAGCCAAACTTGGTTGTGTAGGCTTCGTTCATCGCCGTGAACGTCGCGCGCTCTTCATCGGTCAGCATGTCCAGGCCCGCACCGGCCTGTTCCGCAGTACTTTCCTTAGTCAGGCGGCCGGCGGCGGCCAGCTTGCCCGCCAGGTCCGGGTGGGCTGTCAGAACGCCAAGGCGCTGCTCGGACGAGGCAGAACGGAATATACGAGCCAGCGCGTTGTGGACACCAGCAGCATTGTCATGCGTCGGGCCCAATTCCAGTTCATACGCACCTTCGGCAATCCACGGGCTGTGCTCGAACACGCCACCGAATTCTGACACAAAGGTTGGTCGATCCATTTCGGACGGGGTCAGACCTTGCACAGGTGGGTGTTCCTTGGCCCAATGATCGGCAATCTGCTCGCGCGTTGCGAACCAGACACCGTCGAGTTTCCTGAAGTAATCAAGTGCGCGTTTCAGCGCCATGGCACGACCTGGGCGACCAATCAGACGGCAGTGCAACCCGATCGAAAGCATCTTGGGTGCGCCCGCCTCACCTTCGGCATAGAGCATGTCAAAGCTGTCTTTCAGATAGCTTTCGAACTGTTCCCCATTGGTGAATCCAGCCTGGATTGCAAAGCGCATATCGTTGCAGTCCAGTGTATAGGGCATGATCAGTTGATCCTTGCCCCCTGCCTTGGTCCAGTATGGCAGATCGTCGGCGTAGCTGTCGGCGATATAGGCAAAGTCGCCTTCCTCGGCGGCCAGTTCGACCGTTTTCATCGAACAGCGGCCCGTATACCAACCACGGGGCGGCTGACCCGTAACCTCTGTGTGCAGCCGGATTGCTTCGCGGATCTGGGCGCGCTCTTCTTCAGCGCCCATGTCCTTGTGTTCAATCCACTTCAAACCGTGGCTGGCTATCTCCCATCCTGCGTGCTTCATCGCCGCAACCTGGGCAGGAGCACGGGCCAAGGCGGTTGCAACGCCATAGACTGTAACAGGCAGATCCTGCAGAAGGTGATGCACGCGCCAGAACCCCGCGCGGCTGCCGTATTCGTAGATCGATTCCATGTTCCAATGCCGTTGCCCCGGCCAAGGGGCGGCTCCGGTGATCTCGGACAGAAACGCTTCGGATGCGGCATCGCCGTGCAGAACGTTGTTTTCACCGCCCTCTTCGTAATTCAGCACGATCTGAATTGCGATTTTGGCATTGGCCGGCCAGTTTGCTTTGGGAACTTGCCCACCGTAACCGGTCATGTCTCGTGGATAAGGCTTCACATCGGTTTCCTTCTTCATGAATTGATCAATACCCCAGATAATCAAATATGTTTTTCAAAAAATACTGAAAGCAGCTTCCCACAGACTGCCTTTGCCCCTTGGGGCGAAAACAGACTAGTAACTGTATAACTTGAGGAGTAGCGCAAATGACCGGTTACCTTACAACACATGTTCTGGATACGGCGCGAGGGTGTCCCGCCGAAGGATTGAAGATCGAACTGTTCCGCATTGAAGGTGCAAACCGCGAGTTGCTGAAAACTCTGGTCACCAATGACGACGGCAGGACCGACAAACAAATTCTGCCCGAAGCAGAGTTTTCAACAGGTGAATACGAACTTGTCTTCCATGCCGGAGATTACCTTGATGCCTCTGGCACACCACCTGAAAACCCACGCTTTCTGAACGTCATCCCGATCCGCTTTGGAATGTCCGAACACTCGCATTACCACGTGCCTCTGCTGCTTTCACCCTTCGGATACGCGACCTATCGCGGCAGCTGAACATCCTACCGGGACGTATTTGCTGCCGCAATCGACGACCCGATGCGTTCTATTATGAATTCCATGAAAAGCCGCGTTTTGGGGTCCTGCATACGGCGGTGTGTAAACAGACATGCCATCTGAATTGGTTCCGGCGGCGTCTTCTCTGCCACCGGAACCAGATTTCCCGCCTTGAGATGCTGCGCAATCTCAAATTTCGGCTTCAACGCGATGCCATGCCCGCCAAGCGCCCAGTCTGTCAGCACGTCGCCGTCGTCTGACTCGAAACGTCCGGAAACCCGGAACCGTTTTGGCCCCGCATCGGTCCTCAAGAGCCATTGAAACTCGGTCGCGCCGGGGAACCGCAAATTGAGACACTCGTGCTCATCAGCGATTAACGCGTCGCCGCTTTCGGGCATCCCACGTTTTTTGATGTATTTCGGAGATGCACAAAGCACCCTTTCGACATCGGCGATCTTGCGAATACGCAAGTTGCTGTCTTCTGGCTGACCCAGGAAAAAAGCCAGGTCCAGACCCTCGGTTGTCAGATCAACCTTTCGGTCCGTCAGCCTCAGCCTGACGTTCACCTCGGGGTACTCGGCAAGAAACTTTGGGACCTGCGGTGCTATCAACCGACGCCCAACCCCCAAGGGCGCGGCGACATAGAGTGACCCTTTCAGGTTCTCGGTAAGATTGACGATCTGGGCTTCGGCACTTTCGACTGCTTCTAGGATCTCTGCTGCGCCACGATAGAAAGATTTTCCCTGCTCGGTGGGCGTCAGGCTGCGTGTCGTGCGTTGGAACAAACGCACGCCAAGATGCTCTTCCAATTGCGATATACGCGCCGACGTAACAGCTGGCGAAACCCTCAAATCACGGCCCGCGGCAGACATGCTGCCCAGTTCGTAGACCCGGACAAAGGTTCTGATGTTATCAAGGTAGGACATTTTTTTGCATTTTTTGATACTGCTTGGTCTTTACCAGCAATACCAGAACAAAACACACTCGCATAGAGTAACCGGAACTATAGAATCTTAGGAGCAAAGCCATGTATGACTTGGCCGTAATGTGGGAGTGGATCGCCTTTTCCGTCCGTTGGCTGCATGTGATCACCGCGATGGCGTGGATTGGTGCGTCATTCTACTTTATCGCGCTGGACCTCATGTTGAAGCCAAACCCTGCCTTGCCGGACGGGGCCTACGGCGAAGAATGGGAAGTACATGGCGGCGGTTTCTACCACACCGTCAAGTATCTGGTTGCGCCCTCGCGCATGCCCGAGCACCTGACCTGGCACAAATGGCAGAGTTACACGACCTGGCTGTCGGGCGCGGCGTTGCTCATGATCATATATTGGGTCGGGGGCGAGTTGTTCCTGCTTGATCCGACCAAAGTGGACCTGGCGCTGTGGCAGGGGATCCTGATTTCTGGCGGATCGCTGACCATTGGCTGGCTGCTCTACGACCAGATGTGCAAATCGAAGCTGAGTGATCACCCGACCGTTCTAATGCTGCTGTTGTTCGTGATCCTGGTGATCATGTCGTGGGGTTACAACCAGATCTTCACCGGTCGCGCCGCGCTTTTGCATCTTGGCGCCTTCACTGCGACAATCATGACGGCCAACGTGTTCTTTCAGATCATGCCGAACCAAAGGATTGTGGTCGAAGACCTCAAGGCCGGTCGGACGCCTGATGCCAAATACGGCAAGATCGCCAAGGTTCGATCCACGCATAACAACTACCTGACTTTGCCGGTCGTTTTCCTGATGCTGTCGAACCACTATCCGCTTGCTTTCGGCACCGAGTATTCCTGGATCATCGCCAGCCTGATCTTTCTGACGGGCGTCACCATCCGTCACTACTTCAACTCGATGCATGCAACCGGGAAAGGCCCGCACTGGACTTGGGGGGTGACGGTTCTGCTAATGGTCGTGATCGCCTGGCTGTCTTCGGTGAGAAACACTGAGACATGGGAGGACGCCGAAGCGCGTGACCTGACGCCATACGAACAGAAATTTGCGTCAGCCGCGGGCTTCGAAAACGCCTATGACACGGTCTTGGGGAATTGCTCGATGTGCCACGCCCGCGAGCCGGTGTACGGCACCATGAAATGGGCCCCGAAGAAGGTTTATCTTGAGACACCCGGCGATGTCGCCCGCAACGCCGACCAAATCTATCTGCAAGCCGGCATCAGCCATGCAATGCCACCACCATCTGCAGTGCAAATGGATGAAGAGGCACGCCAAACCATCATCGCATGGGTGCGTGAGGTCAGAGACCAATAGACGCCTGCGCGCAAAACGAAGATTGTTAACCGGGTCGTAAGCCCGGTTTTTTTTCTTTATGCGAAAAAGCGTTTGCTGTGCTGCGCGATGTGTTCGACAAACAGACGCACCTTGGGGTCTTGCAGCTTTTTGTGCGGATAAAGACATCCGAAAATCGTTGGCAATGGGGGCGTCTCGGGCAGGACTTCGACCAGTCGCCCATCCTTTAGAAACTCTCGTACGTCAAAGCGCGGCTTGTTGACGATCCCCCTGCCCGCCAAGGCCCAGTCTGTCAGTACATCACCATCATCCGCGTCGTATTTACCGCGAACTTCAAGTTTTCGCGGACCCATATCAGTGCGGAGCGTCCAGTAGTATTCCGGAGACCTTGGATAACGCAGCAACAGGCAGTTATGGGGCATGTGCAATAAATCGTCTGGTGTTTTGGGCGTGCCAAACTGCGACAAGTAATCGGGCGAAGCGCACAGAACACGATCACAATCCGCGAACTTCCGCAGTTTCATGGTTGAATCACCGGGCTCACCAATGAAAAAGGCTATGTCCAGACCGTCGGCCAGAATGTCCACCTTACGGTCGGACAAACGCATGCGAATCTCTGTTTCCGGGTAGCGATCAGAGAATTCCGGGACAAGTGGCGCAACGATTCTGCGCCCGACACCCAAAGGCGCGGTGATGCGGATGGCCCCCCGAGGCGCGTCGGAAAAGCTGGCGACACGCGCTTCAGCGTGATCAAGCGCCAGCAGGACCGCCTTGGCTTCATCGTAGAAAACCGTCCCCACTTCGGTTGGTGTCATCGACCGGGTCGTTCTGTTGAACAGCCGTACACCCAGATGGTTTTCAAGCTCTTTCAACCGTTTGCTGGCCACCGCCGGGGTCAACCGAAGATCACGCCCGCCAGACGTGATGCTGCCCAGTTCCATCACTCGGACAAAAACACGCAGACTTTCGATGTAAGACATTGGAACCTCCCAGCAGCGAAAGAATGCGTCATGGCTCTATATTTTTCAACGATATGTTGAAAGTATTTGCCGTTTGCGGCGATTTTCCGAGTCAATCTTTGCACCTATGGTTCCAGTGACCGCCCTCCGGAAGGCAGGGCAGAGGGAGAATTCCATGACGCATCGCACCCACATCCGATTTGTCCTGAACGGCAAGGATGTCTCCGTCCCAAACGTCTCAGCAGGCCAGACACTTCTCGATTTCCTGCGCCTGGAACGTCGACTGACAGGAACGAAAGAAGGCTGCGCCGAAGGCGACTGTGGCGCGTGCACCGTGCTTGTCGGACGGCTTGGGCGCACGGGCCTGCACTATGCTCCGGTCAATGCCTGTATCCGGTTTCTTGCCTCTGTCGACGGCTGTCATGTCGTGACGGTTGAACACCTGACCGGACCTGAAGGCCGACTGCACCCGGTTCAACAAGCCATGGTCGATCATCATGGCAGCCAGTGCGGGTTCTGCACGCCAGGCTTCGTCATGGCCCTCTATGCGCTTTGGATGCAAACTCCGGAACCAACCGAAGTGCAGGTTCAAACCGCATTGCAGGGTAATCTGTGCCGCTGCACAGGGTATGAGCCTATCATCCGAGCGGCCATTGCCGTCAGCCGCTACGGCACCCCGGCTTCTGACCATCTGAACACCGAACGCGAAACCATGACGGCGCGCCTGGCGGCCCTGAAAGACGGGCGGCGCGTGGTGTCCGGTCCTGAAGACAACCTGAGCATTCTCCCGTTCAGCGTTGATGATCTTGCCGCATGTCTGCAAGCTTATCCAAACGCCACGATCGTGGCCGGAGCCACCGATGTGGGCCTTTGGGTGACCAAGTTCCTGCGCGACATTGGCCCCGCCATCTTCACCGGTCATCTCGAAGACCTGAAAACAGTTGAAAGACAGGGGTCCCTCCTCCTGATCGGTGCCGGCGCCAGCTACACCGATTGCCAGGACCTCCTGTCTGAACACCTGCCACACCTGTCCTCCTACTGGGATCGCATCGCAGGGTGGCAGGTGCGGAATGTGGGAACCGTCGGCGGGAACATCGCCAATGGCTCTCCCATCGGGGACACGCCACCGGTTCTTATCGCGCTTTGCGCCGAAATCTCGCTGCGCCGTAACACCGAAAGCCGGACGGTGCCGCTTGAGGACTTCTTCATCGATTACGGCAAGCAGGACCGCCGTTCCGACGAGTTTGTAGAAAGCATCCGCGTGCCCCTGCCCGGGCCCAATGATCTGAACGCGGCTTACAAGGTTTCCAAGCGCCGTGACGAGGATATCTCTTCCGTGGCCGCTGGCATCCACATGACCGTCAGGGACGGCATCATCAACAATGTCCGTATCGCGTTCGGCGGCATGGCTGCCACGCCAAAGCGCGCATCGAAAGCCGAGGCGGCGCTGAACGGTCAGCCATGGGCACGCGAAGGCTTTGAAGCTGCCGCTGAAGCACTGGCCGAGGATTTCTCGCCTCTCACCGATTGGCGCGCATCATCTGACTACCGAATGCTCGCTGCCCAGAACCTGCTGCGTCGGTTCTTCCTTGAAAACGACAGCCAAACCGACACCCCCGTTCAACTGGCTTGTGCCTGATCAGGAGACGAAAACATGAAAGACAACGTTTCCATCATTGGATCGACCCATACCAACGTAAACCACGACAGCGCAATCAAGCACGTCACCGGGCAGGCCGATTACACAGACGACATTGCGCTTCCAGAAGGCGCGCTGCACGCGTATCTCGGCGTGTCAGACGTCGCACACGCCAAGATCGTGAACATCGATTTCACCGATGTTCTCGCCACACCCGGCGTGATCGGTGTGCTGACCGCTGATGATGTGCCGGGGGCCAATGATATCAGCCCGACACATCTGAACGACGAACCTGTTTTCCCGACCGACGCCATTCAATTCCACGGCCAGCCGTTGTTTGCGGTGGTTGCCGAATCCCGCGACATCGCGCGCCGCGCTGCGGAACGGGCAAAGATCGACTTCGAAACCCTGCCCCATGCGCTGGATCCGATTGCCGCAAAGAAAGCAGGATATCCGCATGTCACAGCGCCCCTCAAGCTGGAGCGCGGAGACGTCGCACCGGCTCAGGCGGCCGCGTCCAACCGGATCAAAGGCCGGATGAGCGTTGGCGGTCAGGATCACATGTACCTTGAAGGTCACATCGCCTTTGCGATACCGGGCGAAGACGACGATGTGGTGGTGCATTGCTCGACCCAGCACCCGTCCGAGGCGCAGCATATGGTGGCGCATGTCCTTGGGGTGCCGTCCAATGCCGTCGTGGTCAATGTCCGTCGCATGGGTGGGGGATTTGGCGGCAAGGAAAGCCAGATGAACCTGTTCTGCGCAGTGGCGGCCATGGCTGCCAAAAAGTGGAACCGCACCGTCAAAATCCGCCCCGACCGGGATCAGGACATGACCGCAACCGGCAAACGCCACGACTTCGTGATCGACTATGATGTCGCATTTGACGACGAGGGCCGCATTCAGGCGGTCGAAGGCAGTTTTGCTGCGCGCTGTGGCTTTTCGGCAGACCTGTCGGGCCCTGTCACCGACCGGGCGCTATTTCACGCCGACAACGCCTATTTCTATCCGAATGTGCGCCTGAACAGCCACCCGATGAAAACCAACACCGTGTCGAATACCGCGTTTCGGGGGTTTGGCGGCCCGCAGGGCGTGATCGCGGCGGAACGGATGATCGAAGAGATCGCTTATGCCACGGGGCAGGACTCGTTGGATGTTCGCAAGGCGAATTTCTACGGCACCAAGGACCGCAACGTGACCCCGTACCACCAGGAAGTCGAAGACAGCATTCTCGACCGGCTGGTCGGAGAGTTGGAAGAAACATCGGAATACCGCCAGCGCCGTCAGGATATCATCGAGTTCAACAAGACATCGCCGATTCTGAAAAAAGGCATCGCGCTGACGCCGGTCAAGTTCGGCATTTCCTTCACTGCGACCTGGTACAATCAGGCCGGTGCGCTGGTGCACGTCTACAATGACGGATCAATCCACCTGAACCACGGCGGCACTGAAATGGGCCAGGGCCTGAACACCAAGGTCGCTCAGGTCGTCGCCGAGGCCTTCCAGGTCGATTTCAACCGGATCAAGATTACCAAAACAACGACCGAGAAGGTTCCCAACACCTCGGCCACTGCGGCGTCCAGCGGGACCGACCTGAATGGCATGGCAGCGTTGAACGCGGTCGAACAGATCAAGGAACGTCTGGTGAAGTTCGCTGCTGAAAACTGGAAAGTCGCTCCTGAGGAAGTCGCATTCCACGCCAATCAGGTGCATATCGGCCAAGACGTTCTGGCCTTCGATGCATTCATCAAACAGGCCTATCTGGCGCGCGTACAACTGTCGGCGGCCGGGTTCTACAAGACACCAAAAATCCATTGGGACCGAGCCAAGGGGCAAGGCCGCCCGTTCTATTACTTCGCCTATGGTGCGTCCTGTTCGGAAGTCACAATTGATACTCTGACCGGTGAATACCACGTGGATCGGACGGATCTACTGCACGACGTCGGACATTCGCTGAACCCTGTGCTGGACAAAGGTCAGGTCGAAGGCGCCTTTATTCAGGGGATGGGATGGCTGACCACCGAAGAGCTTTGGTGGGACGATGCCGGTCGTCTGCGCACCCATGCCCCATCAACATACAAAATCCCACTCGCATCAGACCGCCCGCGCATCTTCAATGTGAACCTCGCCGATTGGTCGGAAAACCGGGAACTGACCATCAAACGCTCCAAGGCTGTTGGCGAGCCGCCGTTTATGCTCGGTATCTCGGTGTTCGAGGCGTTGTCGATGGCCGTGGCTTCTGTTGCTGATTACCGGGAATGCCCGCGCCTCGACGCACCGGCCACGCCCGAACGTGTCCTGATGGCCGTTGCGCGGTTGCAAGCGGGGCCCTGAACTATGGCAGCACCGCGTTCTCTGAGCGAATTTCTTTCCGCGCAGCTTTGCGTGATCCGCGTTGCGTTGACGCGTGTACGCGGGTCTTCGCCGCGCAATGAGGGAACAGAGATGTTCGTGGCACCCGGATCGTTGTGGGGAACCATTGGCGGTGGGCAATTGGAGTTTATTGCCATCAACGCCGCGCGGGACATGCTGCGTGATGGAGCGTTGCATCGGGACATGGATGTGCCTCTGGGCCCGGAAATCGGGCAATGCTGCGGTGGCAGGGTCGAACTGAAACTGACCCGCATGCGGGCCTCAGACAAACGGGCGGCAAAAGAACGCACCGCCCGGCGCGAAGACGCTTTGCCCAAAGTCTACGTCATGGGCGCGGGCCACGTTGGTCGGGCTCTGGCCAATCTGCTTCAGTACCTGCCGGTGTGCTGCATCCTCGTCGACACCCGGCCCGAAGAGATTGAGCTTTGCACCGCAAATGTCGAAACCCGGGTCAGTGCAATCCCCGAAGCCGAAATCTGGCGCGCACCCGAAGGCAGCGCCTTTATCGTTCTGACCCATGATCACGGATTGGATTTCCTGCTGACGACCGCCGCGCTGGAACGAAAGGATGCCGCTTATGTGGGGATGATCGGTTCCGCAACAAAGCGGGTAAAGCTCAGGAACTGGGCGCAGAAACACTGTGACGGACTATCCGTCGAACAACTGAATTGCCCCATCGGGGCAAGCGGTAGCCGCGACAAGCGGCCCAGCGTCATCGCCGCCTTCGTGGTGGCCGAAGTGATGGCTGAATTGACCTCTGAAACTGCCGCGACCGCCCTGACCGGGGCAAACCAGGCGCCCCTGCGGGCCCACCATCACGACCGGAAAGGGAGATCGGCCTGACACCCGTCGGGCCAACCCGATCACATCAGAGGAGGAGACCGTCATGGACGGGAGGACCTATGAATACAAGCTGTTTACCCGCAGCGACTTCAGCGCTTTCTGGGCGCTGTTCACGGACAACCTTGTAAACCTGCTGATCCTGTCGGGGGTCTGCCAGTTCGTGTTCCAAATGCCAGCGGAAATCGTCTTTGGCCGCATCGTACCCGGCGCCGCCATCGCGATTTTGGCCGGTGTTGCGGTTTACACATACCTCGCCAAATGGGCGGCAAATGCTCAAGGTAAAGACGTAACCGCGTTGCCCTACGGCATCTCGACGCCGGTAATGTTCGTCTACCTGTTCGGTGTGATCGGTCCCATCTATTGGGCAACCAACGATCCGATGCTGGCTTGGCAAGTCGGTATCGGAGCCGGATTCATGGGCGGCATTGTTGCGGCGTTGGGCGCAATCGTGGGGCCATACCTCAAGAAGATCACGCCCCGCGCAGGAATGCTGGGAACGCTTTGCGGGATCGCTCTGGTTTTCATCGGTTCCGTCCCGCTGGCCGAAGTGTTCGAGAACCCCGTCATCGGCTTTACATCGCTGCTGTTTATCCTTTGGGGTCTGATCGGGCGCTTCCGTCTTCCCGGCAACGTACCGGCCGGTCTGGTTGCAATTACCGCTGGTACGGTGATTGCCATCATCCTTGGTGAGTCAAGGATTGATGTCAGCGGCATCGGGTTCTACCCGCCAATCCCTTACATCGGGGACCTAATTGCCGGCGTGCAATACCTTTTCGCCAACCCTGAGCTGTTTCTGGTGCTGATTCCGGTGCAGATATACAACTTCATCGAAACCATGAACAACGTGGAATCGGCCGAGGCCGCGGGGGATCACTACCCTGTTGGGCTGTGCCAGGTCACTGACGGCGCGGGCACGATGCTGGGTGCTCTGTTTGGGTCGCCATTCCCGACAACCGTGTACATCGGCCATCCGGCCTATAAACGACTGGATGCGCATGCGGGGTATATTGTCGGTGTGGCCATTGTAATTGCCGCCGCCGCCTTCCTTGGGTTCCTGTCATTCCTTGCTGGCCTGATCCCGATCGCCGCAGCTGCACCAGTACTGGTCTTTGTCTCAGTCAGCCTGATCACCAACACGGCATGGGCTGTCAAACCGATGCACATGGCTGCGGTATCCTTTGCGATCCTGCCCCATATCTCGGCCTTCCTGATGGTTAAATGGGGATCTTTGATGAACGCCCTGCGCAGCAGCGGTGTCGAAGGACTGCCGTCTTTGGGAGATGCAAATCTGACCTCGGCCCTTCTCATGGAAGGGGCTCATTACGAGGGACACCTTGCCCTGAGTCAGGGGGCGATCATCACCGGACTGGTCTGGGGCGCCATCGTGGCCGATGTGATTGACGGACGCTTCCGGATGGCCGGCGCGTTTGCCGTCGCAGGTGGGCTGATGTCTTCGATCGGCATCATCCATTCCTACACGCTACAGATGCCTCAGTTCGACGGGATAACCATCGGCTATCTGATCATCGGCGCATTCCTCTATGTCTACCCGATGTTCGCACCTAAAGAGGATCTCGAACATCGTATCATCGTACCGGATGAGCCCGATCTCATCGATGACGATTCACCCGCTCAACAAGCCTGATCGACAGCGGGGCAGTCGCACGGCTGCCCCAAAAACCTTCCAGTCCCGTTCAATCAAGGTCGTTCGCGAGGCAGAGATTGCTCTGCGACCGCTTGCCGATCTTTCTCTCGCCTTTCTCCGGGCGACGGCATGTGGTTCGGAAGGGTCTTCCAGCGGATCACCCATGGCGGTTTCTCACAACACAACTGCACCGCCTTGACTCCGTCCATCAAGAACACGATCAAAGCCTTGGCTGAGGTTACATAAAACAAACGACCGCAAGTGATTTGCGCGAGGTTATGAGCCTCAACTGTGGGCCCCGCGATCGGCCGTCAGCCGATCAAACGTGGCGAATTTTGTCGTTTGCAGGCTTTTCTGTCGCTTTCCCGCTTGTCGCGGCAAGCTGGTATGAACAAGAATACCTGCTTATGAAGAGTTGTTTTCCAAATCCTATGGACCGCCGTGCCACCGGCTGTGACCTTGTGATCCTAGCCTGATTTCAGGGCCCCTGGCCCATATGCATCAGGCTGTGACTACGGATTTTTCGGATAACCTCATGACAACTCAAGCGCTGCGCCTGGCCATCGATATTGGCGGCACGTTCACGGATACGGTTCTTGTCTCTGGCGAAGAGACGATACTTGCCTCGACCAAAACCCTGACCACGCATCACAACCCCGCCGACGGCGCCATGCAAGGCGCAGCGCGCGTAATGCAACAGACTGGGCACCATCTGAGCGAGGTCACCGGTTTTATTCACGGCACCACGCTGGCCACCAACGCACTGATCGAAAAACGCGGTGCGGTCGTGGCAACCGTGACCACCGAAGGGTTCAGGGACATTCTGGAAATCGCCTACGAGCGGCGCTATTCGCAATACGACATCAATCTGGAAAAACCTGATCTTCTGGTCCCACGTGAGCGCGCGCTGACAGTCCGCGAACGCGTTTCGGCGGATGGCAAGGTATTGATTCCGCTGGAAGGCACAGCCATCGACGCGTTTCTAAAGGACATCGACGTCAGCGGAGCGGAAGCCATCGCCATCTGCCTGATGCATGCTTATGCAAACCCCGAGCACGAGCGCAGGCTGCGCGATAGACTCGCAGACAGGCGCCCCGATCTGACCGTCTCGATCTCGTCGGACGTCAGCCCCGAGGCGCGCGAATTCGACCGGCTGTGCACGACAGTCGCCAACGCCTATATCCAGCCTCTGATGGAGACGTATCTGGCCCGGTTTGTCGAACAATTCGAGGCCCGGGGCGTCACCTGTCCGATCCTGATGATGACGGCAGGTGGCGGAATGTGCACCCTGCACACCGCCGCGCGGTTTCCGATCCGGCTTGTAGAATCCGGCCCTGCCGGCGGAGCCATTCTAGCCGCCCGCGTCGCCGCCCGCGCCGGTCTGGATCAGGTACTGTCCTTTGACGTCGGCGGCACAACCGCCAAGCTGTGCCTGATCGACAACGCCCATCCGCAGACTTCACGCCAATTCGAGATTGCCCGCGCCGCCCGGTTCATCAAAGGATCCGGAATGCCGGTACGTATACCGGTTATCGATATGATCGAAATCGGCGCCGGAGGCGGTTCGATCGCCGAGGTTGATCGGTTGGGACGGCTGACCGTGGGGCCAAAATCAGCGGGATCCGAGCCCGGCCCCGTCGCCTTCATGCGCGGTGCAACCGAACCCACGGTGACGGACAGTGATATTACACTGGGTTATATCGTACCGGACACGTTTGCCGAGGGGCATATTCAGCTTGATTCCGAAGGCTCGAAACAGGCGCTGAGCCGGTTAATCGGGTCGAAGTTGGAGCTGGAGGCCGTCGGAGCCGCCGATGGCGTCAGCCGTATCGTCGACGAAAGCATGGCCAGCGCGGGGCGGATGCACGCGGTGGAATCCGGCAAGGACCTTGGCCCACGAACAATGATTGCTTTTGGGGGCAACGGGCCATTGCACGCCAGCCGGGTGGCGCGATCCGCCGGGGTCAGCCGCATAGTGATCCCACCCAATCCGGGCGTCGGCTCGGCTGTCGGTTTCCTGTTCGCTCCGGTGTCTTTCGAGATCGTCCGCTCGCGCTATTCGTTGCTGGGCAGCATGGAGCTGAACGGAATCAACGCTTTGTTCGAAGCCATGATTTCCGAGGCAAGAGACGTCGTCTTCCAAGGGTCCGGTGAGGCCCCGACCGAGACGTCGCGTACTGCCTTCATGCGCTACCACGGACAGGGACACGAGATCGAGATCTCCCTTCCTGACCGCCCTCTGACCGCCGAAGATTTCGTGCCGCTGACCGCTGCATTCGAACAGGAATACCGCAAGCAATTCTCGCGCCCGGTACCGGGAATGCAGATCGAGATTCTCAATTGGGCAGTACGGGTCGCGACCTGTGACAGCGTCGTGCCGGCGGTTCCTGAAACGCCCCGGTTGAAGACAATCTCGGTGTCGGAAACCCGTCCGATCACGTGTGACGTGGACGGAGTATCAAAGCCAGCGGCCTTCATCGCGCGAGCGGATCTGAAGCCCGGCGACCACCTTCACGGCCCCGCACTGATCACCGAGCCGCAGACAACCACGCTCGTATCCGCCGACTTCTCGGTGCATGTGGATGCCCTTGGAAACCTCGTCCTCGTTCAGGACCAGAAAGGAGGCGCATGATGTCAGCCGATCTTTCACATGATCTGTCGCCCGCCCGAATGCAAGTGATGTGGAATCGTCTTCTGGCGGTGGTCGAAGAACAGGGCCAAACCCTGATCCGCGCCGCCTTCAGCCCGATTGTACGCGAATGCGGTGATATCTCCGCCGGGATTTTTGATGCCGATGGCCGAATGCTGGCGCAAGCCGTGACCGGCACACCGGGGCACATCAACACCATGGCCGAGGCAGTGCAGCACCTGCGCCGGGTTTTCCCGGTTCAGACCATGAAGCCGGGCGACATCTACATGACAAACGACCCATGGCTGGCCTCGGGACACCTGAACGATTTCCTGCTGATGATGCCCGCATTCAAGGATGGCAGGGTGGTGGGCTTCACCTCCTGCACCTCGCATCTCGTTGATCTGGGTGGGTTGGGCATGGGCCCCGAAGGATCCGATATCTATGACGAGGGTCTTCTAATCCCGCCCTGCAAGCTGGTTGAAGAAGGCACTCCCAACGCTCTGCTTCTGGACATCATCCGTGCCAACAGCCGCGAACCCATTGCCAATGATGGCGACATCTATGCGCTGATCGCCTGTTGCGAGGCCGGTGTTACAAGACTGCTGTCGATGATGGAGGAATTTGGCCTCGACGATCTGGACACGCTCGGCGCCTACATCATCGACACGTCGCGCCGCGGTACGCTGGAGGCCATCGCCGAAGTGCCCGAAGGTGTCTACAAGAATGTTCTGAAAATGGACGGTTATGAGAATGAGCTGGAATTGCACGCCACCCTGACCGTGAAGAAGGATGGCATGCATGTGGATTTCTCCGGTACCTCGGGCTGTTCACGCAAGGGCATCAACGTGCCGCTGAACTATGCCACCGCCTACACGGTGTTTGCCTTGCGCTGCATTGTCGGCTCGGACATTCCCAACAATGCGGGATCACTGGAGCCGTTTACCGTTGACGGGCCCAAAGGCTGCATCCTGAATGCGCAGCGCCCGGTGCCGGTTGCGATGCGGCACACGCTGGGTCAGGTCACGCCCGATCTGGTTCTGGGCTGCCTGCATCAGGCCCTGCCCAATACGGTCCCCGCCGAAGGCGCAAGCTGCATGTTCGACCTGCCCATGCGCCATGCCCCTGAAGTCGCACGAGAAGGCGGTCGCGAATTCGCTGTGGAACCCGTGCACAATGGCGGAACCGGCGCGAGACCTCATGCCGACGGTCTGTCGGCCACGGCCTACCCGTCCGGCGTGTTCGGCAGTCAGGTCGAAATCACCGAAAGCGTCGCACCTGTGACGATCTGGCGGCGCGAACTGCGCCCCGATTCCGGCGGCGCGGGCAAGTATCGCGGCGGTCTGGGGCAAAGGATCGAGATAACCTCGTCCAACGGTGCACCCTTTATCGTTTTCCTGTCGGTTGAACGGCTGAAATACCCGGCGCTTGGCCGTATGGGCGGCAAACCCGGCGCGCCCGGCCGCATCCGTTTCAGGGACGGTGCAAACGATATTCCGGGCAAAGGCGAATTGCGGGTGGAACAAGATGATTACCTGATCTTCGATACTCCGGGCGGTGGCGGCCTTGGTGACCCCGCCGAACGCGACCCGGATGCGCTGGCGCTGGACATCAAACGAGGGTTGGTGAGCGAAGAGGGTGCCAAGACTTACAGAGGTGATGCATGATCCGACCGGTTCCTTACGTTGGCGCCATGGGCGCTTATGCGCTGGCTGATCCGAGCGGCGCAGATACGATTTCACTGGCGCAGAACGAAAGCGCCTTTCCCGCAAGCCCCGCCGCCATTGCGGCTGGGCAGGCAGCGCTGGCGGATCTGGCCCTTTATCCTGATCCGGAGTGGGCCGAAATGCGCTCGGCCATTGCCGAAATACACAAGCTCCACCCGGCGCACATTTTATGTGGGGCAGGCTCAATGGAACTGATTGGCTGTCTGATCCGCGCCTTTGCCGGGCCAGGAGATCAGGTGCTGGGCACACAATATGGCTATGCCTTTGTCGCCTCGGCTACAGCACAGGCGCAGGCCGAATATGTGGCAGCGCCCGAGGTCGATTTGACCGTATCGGTGGACGCGCTTCTGGCAGCCGTCACACCTGCCACCCGCATCGTGTTTGTATGCAATCCGGGCAACCCCACCGGCACGCTGATCCCGAATGACGAAATTGTCCGCCTCCGATCGGATCTGCCCGGCGAGACGCTGCTGGTGGTGGACCAGGCCTATGCGGAATTTGCCGATGCCACGAACGATCCCGCGCAAATCTTTGCGCTGATGGACCGGGGCGACACCGTGATCACGCGTACATTTTCCAAAGCCCACGGGCTGGCTGGGGCGCGGGCCGGCTGGGGCTGTTTCCCAAGCGAAATCTCGGGCGGGGTCCGCAAACTTCTGAATCCCAACAATATCTCTATTGCCTCGCAGGCAGCAGCGGCGGCGGCGATGCGCGATCAGGCCCATATGCGCAACGTGGTCGCACGGACAGGCGAAATTCGGGACCGGTTTGCGCAGGAATGCCGCGAACTGGGCCTGAGCGTGCCGAAAAGCCACACCAATTTCGTGCTGATCCGCTTTGCGTCGACCGCGCAGGCACAATGCGCCGATGCGGCCCTGCGGGCGGAAGGCCTGCTGATGCGCGGCATGAACGGCTATGGTTTGTCGGACTGTTTGCGCGCCACAATCTGTGCGCCCGGCGTGATGGACAAGGCCCGCGACGTGTTGAAAGGAACGCTGAGATGACCGAGACCCGCACAGCCGCCAAGATCGGTATTCTGGTGCCCTTCACCAACACCAATCTGGAACCGGATATGGAGATGCTGCGACCGCCAAACACCACTATCCATTTCCAGCGTATGGGCGGCTATGACGTGGATGAAATTCCCGGCTCGGATCAAATGGCAGGTTTGGGCGCTTCGGATATCAGCCACGATCTGCGTATGATCTCAGGGGTGCGGCCCGATGTGGTGCTGTACGGCTGCACCTCGGCCACCCTGACCCATGGACCGTCTTTCGACGCTGAGCTGGCGCAACAGATCAAATCCGGATCCGGGGCGCTGTCGCTGACCGCGGCCGGATCATTGATCGCCGCAATCAAAACGCTGGAGGCCACAAAGGTCGGCTTTTCCTCGCCCTATCTGGGCGAAATAAACGCACAGGCGATGGATTTCATGGCCCAGAACGGAATCCAGACCGTTCGATGCGCCGATGTGGGCCGCAAGCTGGGCAATTACGGTCAGGGCGAGCTGACACCGGATGAAGTCTATGATCTGGCCTGTCAGGCCGATCACCCGCAGGCGCAGGCCATAATTCTCAGCTGCACCGACATGCGCGCGGTCGAGGCTATCGACCGGATTGAAGCAACGCTTGGCAAGCCGGTGGTCACCTCAAATCAGGCGATGATGTTCTGCCTTATGCGGGCTCTGAACCTGCCGCGTCGCGACGCGCTTCCAGGGCGATTGTTCGACCTGCTCTGAACGGATCAGGGCACAAGGCGACAGTGTAAAGGAGCAAGCTCGCCTCGTACACTTCTTGGATCAGCTAGGCTTGTTGCCAGCTTCAGTTGCGCGCCGCGGCGTGTTCTTGACCGAAGCTGCCGCCCAGATTTCCCGGAGCAGCCAGTCGCACAGCATCGGTCTTCAAACCCCTGTTTCGAAGCGTGACATCCTGTAGGCGGCTCCAAACAGCGCCTTGGCGTTCTGTTCAACCTGTGCAGCGGGCAGCAAGACCGGGGTCATCGCCGCCATCAGGATCCAGGGTGCCGATGTGCTGGTCGGAATGCGTTTCAACGGCATCTTCGGCAGATTTTACGTCTGGTCGGCGGGGGCGTAGATCAACGCGCCAAGGTCTGAGAATTTCGAACCTGGCGCACTCAGTCCCATAACCGCATCACGAATGGCGGCAGCACGGGATGCACCCAGCGATGGTGTCGCAAATTCCATGAACTTGTCGATCACTTCTGCCTCGTCCATTGGTGCCTCGGGTCCGCCGCGTGCGTGTACGTCGCCCGACTCAAGTATCCGCCCGTCGGTCAGGGTGATGCTGACATCGGCAAACCGGCTTTTGGGGAAACGGTCGGAATGGCGTGCTGCCTCTGCTACCGAGATGCGCTCGACGACCGAGGCGACCAAAGGGTCGGCCAGACCCGCCCCGGTGATGCTTTCGACCCCGATCCGGCCATGCGCAACCATCGTGGCGACGGCAAACGGCAGCGAATACTGCGCCTTGGACGTATCATCCGGCATGCCTTGAAAGAGGCAGGCGCTTTCCCGAAACGTGTTAACCTGGATCGCCGCAATATCCTGATGCGCTAGGTCGTTTTCACGCATCAGCGCCCGGGTGGCGTCAATCGCCGCATGAGCCCAGCGGCAAATCGGATAGGGTTTCACATATTGATGTTCCATCTGCCAGAAATGGCCCAGATCTTGCCAATGCGGGGCAACGTCTGCCGCTTCGATGGTGATGGCTGGTGCCCCGGTAAAACCTTTTTCGGCCAAAACCGCTGAAGAAATGCCAACCAACGCGCCCCAGCCCGAACCGTCATGTAGCATTGTGGGATTGGCGATCTCGCGCATCATCTGGCTGCGCGGGCCGTGGTATTCGGCAATCCCCATGGCTTGCCGCATCTGCTCAGCCGTAAATCCGCGCATGCGCGCCGCCACAGCCACCACGCCAAGCGCGTTCCAAGCTCCGGATGTGTGATAATCGCTGACAGTGTCATGCAAAGAAATACCCGCTCGTCCCGCGATCTCGTATCCAACGATCACCGCCGCCAATGCTTCGGCCCCCGAGAAGTCTTGAACAGTTTCAGCCAGTGCCGCCAATGCCGGAATAACGGCAACTCCGATGTGGCCTTTGGTTGGATTGTATCCATCATGGCCGTCCAGATTGTCGGTCTGTGTGGCTGCTGCATAGGCCGCGCCCGCGACACTGACGCGGCGACCGTCGAAAAGCATACGCGCGCTCAGCCCCGGGTCGCCCACGCCAAACAGCGCTGCCGCACTCTCGCACGCAATCCGTCCGGCCTGCATTGGGCCCGATCCTATGGTGATCCCCAGCGTATCCAGCAGCATCAACGCCGCAGCCTTACGGGCTGTTTCGGGAAAACCCTGCGCCGCACGACCCAGCGTAAAATCTGCAACGGTCTGAAAGGTATCTGTCACGGTGTCCAGTCGAGGTTTTTCTTTCGGGTTCCGGTTACAAGAAAAAGCCTATGTGAGTTTGCGCATAGCGGCACGAAAACAATCATGGGGCAATGGCCCCGGATTATTTGTGACTAGGACCAGATCGCATTTCGAGTCAGAACCATTCTTGTGAGTCGCTCATGGGCAAGACAGCAAGCTCTGGGCTTTTTAATTCTTCGCGATGTTCCTTGCCTGAGAAAAGCCTGTCATGATGAATCTTCCACACCTGACCTTTCTGCGTTCGTTCGAAGCGGCGGCACGGCACCTGAGCTTCACCGCTGCTGCCGAAGAGTTGAACTGCACTCAATCTGCCGTCAGCAATCATGTCCGCTCGTTGGAAGAGTTTTTGCAGCGCCCCCTGTTCGTGCGCCATCCCCGATCCCTGTCGCTGACAGATGTGGGAGAGGCCTATCTGCCGTCAGTGCGCCATGCCCTGCAGGAAATCAACGCCGCAACGCAATCGGTCATCGTACGCTCGCATACCCGCAAAGTGGTGGTATCTTGCCCGGTCAGTCTGGCCGAGAACTGGTTGCCGGAAGTGATCCGCGGTTTCAATGCGGTGCATCCCGATATTGATCTGACGGTTCATGGCACTGTCTGGGCGGATGTCGAACAAAATGTTTCGGATATCTCGCTGACAATCAATCATATCGACGATGTTACGCCGGACACACAACAGTTATGGGTCGAAAAGCTGGCCCTGGTCTGTGCACCCGGTTTTCTGGTCGATGGCATTCCGCTTACCGACCCCAAGCAATTGCAGAATGTACCGCTGATCCATATCCTAGGCCGCCCCTCCTATTGGGAGCATGCGGCACGGCATTTCGGATTGTCCGACCTGAGCCAGAAGGACGGTTTGCGGACAAATGCCTCGAATCTGGCGATGGAAATGGCGGCCAAGTCACTGGGGTGCGTCGTCCTGCCCCGGTCTCTGGCTCGGTCTTATGTCGAGCGGGGGCTGCTGATCGAGCCTTTCCGGTTTGATCTGAACAGCCCCTGGACTTATTTCATGCGTCTCAAGGAAAAACCGGTTTCACCACCGGTCCGGCTGTTTCAGAACTGGCTGTTGCAAGCCGCCGCTGAAATGGACAGCTGATCGACCGGTCATTTGCCGGGGCATGTCACGCGGCCCCTATTATCCCTTGCCAGCCAACTTGTTGGTGGCGAGTACGCGCAATCACTTCCGCGTGTCATCAATACCCAAGGCAGGGGCTATTCCAGCCATCAATAGCACCCTCTGTGCAACCGAGTTTCGACACCAACCGGTTTTTCCTGGTCCTCGGTTTCGCTGAACAAAGCCGACATGATCGCGATTTCGAAGGGCTTTGCACCTTCTGCGTTCTTATTGCCTCAATATCCGCAAGAATCTATGGGATGCACCACGCAACTGCTGGCAGCCATTGAAACCGGCGTCAGTTTCTTTGATTGTGCCCACGCCGTCCGTGGTAATTGGTAAGAAGGATTTTTTGGATGCGTATTGCAATGATCGGCACCGGTTATGTTGGTTTGGTGTCCGGTGTGTGCTTTTCGGACTTTGGTCATGACGTGATTTGCGTCGACAAGGCTGAGCAAAAGATCGACATGCTCAAGGCCGGAGAAGTGCCGATCTATGAACCGGGCCTGGATGTGCTGATGGCAAAAAACGTTGCTGCGGGTCGCCTGAGTTTTTCAACCGATCTGAAAACAGCAGTTGATGGTGCCGATGCGGTTTTCATCGCGGTCGGAACTCCGACCCGACGAGGAGACGGCCACGCGGATTTGACCTATGTGATGGCCGCGGCGGAAGAAATCGCCCTAGCGGTTACCGGGTACACGGTCATCGTTACCAAATCGACCGTGCCGGTGGGAACAAACAGAAAAGTTCAGGAGGTCGTTGCGGCAGCCAACCCCACAGCCGAATTCGACGTGGCCTCGAACCCTGAGTTTCTGCGCGAAGGCGCTGCAATAGATGACTTCATGCGCCCCGATCGCGTCGTGGTGGGTGTGGAAAAAGATCGCGCCGCCGAAGTGATGGCCGAGATTTACCGACCGCTGTATCTGCGTGACTTTCCGATCCTGACTACCGATCTGGAAAGCGCCGAGATGATCAAATACGCTGCCAACGCATTTCTGGCGACCAAGATCACCTTCATCAATGAAATCGCGGGCCTGTGTGAAAAGGTCGGTGCGGATGTCAAGGAAGTTTCACGCGGCATCGGTCTGGACGGACGAATTGGCAACAAGTTCCTGCACGCCGGGCCAGGCTATGGTGGCTCTTGTTTTCCGAAGGATACGGCCGCGCTGGCGCGGATCGGACAGGATCACGCTTATCCGATGCAGATCACGGAAACCGTCATTCGGGTGAATGACGAGGTCAAGAAACGGATGATCGAGAAAATCCGCGACGCCTGCGACGACCGCCTCAATGGCAAGACGGTGGCGGTTCTGGGTGTCACCTTCAAACCCAACACCGACGATATGCGCGACGCGCCATCACTGTCCATCATTCCCGCTTTGATCGGTGGAGGGGCCAAAGTGCGCGTCGTCGATCCGCAGGGCAAAGCGGAAGGCGATGCACTGTTGCCCGGAGTCGAATGGTGCGACGACCCCTATGCAGCAGTTCAAGGGGCTGACGTTGTGGTGTTGCTGACGGAGTGGAACGAGTTCCGCGCGTTGAACCTGGCCGAGTTGGCCGGTTCCATGAACTCCGCGCGAATGGTAGATCTGCGCAATATCTATTCGAAGTCACAGGCGCTGAAATCCGGCTTTGAAACTTATGTCGGCGTTGGACGCTGAACGCACACCGCCTGTTGGATCAAACACGCCCACCGGACCAGCTTGGGTCCGGCAGGGCTCAGCCTTCACGGGCTATTCGGCGGCCCAGATATTGCGGCGGCGTTCCTTGACCATTTCATTGCCTTCATCGGTGCCGTCGTGGAACGTGTTGAACCATTCATCCCAAGGGGTTTCCCAGGTGCCGTAGTTGCAGTCAAAAAACCGGTGATGCAGCTGATGAAAGAAATCCCCGACCTGCAACTTGGCCTTGTTGCCGAACTTCACATGCTCGAACCCGGCATGAGAGGTTGGTGCACCGATGCCGTGATGGAACAGCAGGAAAATGGCGTGGATCGGATGCGACGGCAGCAGAAAAAAGATCATCGTGTCGAACATCAGAAAAAAGCTCTCGACCGGATGCATCGCAAGCCCCGACCAAGGGCCGGTGTTGATATTGCGGTGATGCCAAGCGTGGACTTTTGAATAGAGCACACCCACGTGCAGCAGCCTGTGCAAACAGTAGAAATGGAACCCGGCCCAGATCGGCAAAAAAACGGTCACGGCGATGAACCAGATCGGGTTGCTGTCAAGTGTGATCATCGTGATCCAGCCATTGGCATAGGAGTATAGGATCAGACATTCCCAGAACGTCCAGAACGTCAACGCCGGGCCCAAGGTCCAGAACATATTGTCCCAGACCTGGTTTTTGAACGTGAATACCTTTGCGCCCTTCATCATCGGGCGCATGTCATAGCGGTATTCGTCCTGTTGCGTGCGGAACCTCCAAAGGGCCAGGTGCAAGCCGCCTGCGACCACCATCAGGATGCAGAAATTACGGAACCAGATTTCCACAACCCAGTCCCAGCCGAAGTTCTCAATCCTGCTCAATGAAGGCGTCAGATAGGTCCAGGTGATGACCGCAAAGACCAGCAGCAGCGCCCGCAATTCAAGTGGGTTCCAGCTTTGCAACAGGTATTTCAACGCGGCCAGAGGTTTCATCGGCCAATCCCAGTAGGGCGCAGTCTGAATCGGCAGCTGGGGCGTGTAGTTCCAGATCTTGCGCTTGGCACGTGGCGGCAGGTCGGGGTCTGACATAGTGGGCTCATTTCATCAGTTCACTGATCACAAGCCTAAGGCCAAGGATCAAAAGCTCAGACCATAATGTCTTGCCGGTGAGGCTAAGTTTTGCTTAGCCTGCTGAAATGAACACCCGTGTCCCTTCCCTCAACTGGCTGCGAGTATTCGAGGCTGCGGCCCGAACCGAAAGCTTTGCTCGTGCCGCGACCCAGTTGAACATGACACCTGCTGCCGTCAGCCAGCAGGTCAAGGCGTTGGAGACAAGACTGGGCACACCCTTATTTCACCGTCACGCGCATGCGGTTACGTTGACCGAGACCGGGCGCGCCTATCTGCCGTCGGTACAGCAATCATTGCTCATGCTTGAAACAGCAACCACCGGTCTGTTTGGCGAAACCCGCGAGCAGAGGCTTTACGTGCAGTCGGTGCTGCTTTTTGCACATGGCATTCTGGCCGGGGGCGTTCCTGAATTTCAGGCGGCACATCCTCAGATCAACCTTTCGCTTTCGACGGGCAATGTTGTGTCGGACTTTGCCAATCGGTTTACTGACCTTCAGATCGTGTTCGGTAACCCTGCGCTGTTCGGCTCGGAAAGTGACGAGTTGATGCGCGAACATCTCTATCCCATCGCCCCACCTGAGATTGCTGCTCAGATTCAAGCACCAGAGGACTTGTTCAAGTTCACCTTGGTCGAAGTTTCGACGCACCGTGCAAGCTGGCCGCATTGGTTCGAACACCTGCGGCTGCCAGCGGGACAGGCACGATACTTCTTTGCCGACAATTCGGTGATGGCGGCAGAGCTCTGTGCCAGCGGATGCGGCATTGCATTGGCGCGCGCGCCGGCATCAGATCGGATTATGAAGCTGTCCGGTTTGATCCCCTGCCTGCCAGACATCTCATGTCCGGGGCAAGAAGCCTATCACCTGGTCTACCCTTCCCGAACGGCGCTGCGCCCGGCAGCGCGTACGTTTCGCGATTGGCTGATGGGCTACAGCCCCGCCGTCCAGACGCGGTAACGCCCCTGCCCGGTGACCTCGCGAACCAGACCCCGCTGCGCGAACAGGTCGAAGTTGCGCTGTACCGCCGCACGAGAAGCCTTGGTCAGTTCTTCGGCCAACGGCGCTGACACCATGGGCCAAGCTGTCAAAGCGTCGATCAGGCGCGGTGGGGTGCGACCGCTCAGATCCTGCGTGACCTCTCTGGCCTTGTCCTCCCAGGCGCTGATCCGGTCCAGATGCAACAACCCTGCAAGGGCAGCCTGCCCTGCCCCAAGAATCCAAGCACTCAGTTTTCCCGTCGGATCCCCCGATCCGCGCAGCGCGCCGGGCCCGGACAAGGCCAACGGCATGAACAGCGCACCGCCACGCCCCATGGACGCTGCATGCCGCGCGGCAATGACGGCTGCTTCCGTGTCCTGTCCGATGCCTTGTGACACCGCCCGCCACGCATGAAACGCAATTGCTGACTGCGTCACGGGATGCAACCCTTCCGCGTTTTGCATGACCTCAGCCAGATCAACAATAGATTCAGGGGTGGCGTCTGCCCCCTGAGCAAGCCTGTCAAGAAACGCAGTCAGACCAGTTTCCCAGCCGCCGGCGGCAGGTGCTGCACCCGAACTCAGGCGCCGAACCGCCCATCCCGCCCGGAACAACGCCTGCACGTCGTCATGCGTCGCACCGATCCGCAAACCTGTCCACAAAGCCAACCGATCAACGCTGATCCGGTCTCCCGTCCACCATCCCAGATCGGATGTCTCCATCAATGCCAAGCGGTGCGTCCACCCTTCGGGACCTGCCCGCAGCCGTTCGTCCAGCGCCCCAAAAGTCAGGGTCAGATCGGCAAGTTCCGCAGAAAGTTCGGACTGCGCGGCACGCCAATCGCGCGGATCGAACAGCAGGCGCTGTTCGGGCCGCGGTCCGGGCAGGAAGAAATCATCGTCTGCCACGTCTTCATCCGGCGGCAAGAACCAAAGGTCGTCCTCTTCGGACGGATCCCCGTCAAATATACTGGCGGGGCCAAGATCTTCGGCCTCGTCTTCAGGAAGGGGCAAGGGTTTCTTCGGCGTCATACCGCGCATTCTTCGGACATTCCTGTCGGTTCACAAGGGGTATTCCGTCAGCCCGCAAAGGTTCGGGTCAGAACATCCAGTTCGCCACTTAAATCGGTCTGCGGAGAGCTACCCAACAGCATGTAACCATAGCCATCCTGTGCCCAGGTCGCTGTTGCCAAACCACTCAGAACGGCCTGCTTGACCTCTGCCTTCGGGGCGTTTGGCCCCTGACGGATAACACAGAAGGCAAAAGGTTGACCCTGCTCATCGGCGAAAACGACCTGAACCAAGGGCTTTCCCTTGAACGACAAAACCTGTGCACGCTTCAGCGCCAAACCCGGCAGGGATTCCAGCGCTTCACGGTTCAGAGACCTGCCAAGTGCTGCCTCGGCCATCGCGAACTGTTTGTGCAGCGATGCCTCGGAACTGTCCAGCGAGACAATCGTCTCGGGCACATAAAGCGACTGATAGATCGCCGCTTGCTGCGCCCAGCCCAGTTCTACCGGGCGCGTTGCCCAGAACGTCAGGGCGACGGCTGCGACCCCGGCACTCGCGGCCACGGCCAGAAGGCGCAAAAATCCGCCATTGGCGTGATGCGCCACGGGTTCCGGAAAATCGACCTTCGGCGCCTCGGTGGGCAGTTTCTCAAAAACGTCCTGAACGACAGGCGCGAACGGATCCAGCGCCATCAAGCGGCGTTCAAGCTCAACGTCATCCTCAACTGCAGCCTCGATGGCGCAGCTCTGAGCTTCATCCAGTGTGCCTTCCAGATACGCCAACAGCGTCTCGTCGGAAAACGTCATTTGCCACTCCGTCGCGCGGCGACTGCCGCATCAAACTGCATCACGGTTTTCAGTTTCTGCCGGGCATTCGACAGCCGGCTCATGATTGTGCCGATGGGAACGTCCAGCAGAGCAGCGGCTTCGCGGTAGCTGTACCCTTCGACGAACACAAGCATGACCGTTTCCCGCTGCGCTTCTGGCAGCTGCATCACTTGAGTAAACACTTCAGCCGCAAAAATATTCGTTTCTGAATCCGGCCCGATTGCGACCAGTTCCGCTTCCGGCGTCACCGACAGCGCCTGTGCCCGCCGGACAGATCGAGACCGCACTTCGTTCAACCAGATTGACCGGCAGATCGTCATCAGCCAACTGTCCAGACGATCATGCGACGTCACTTGATGATGTCGCTCAAGCGCACGCAGGCATGTGGCCTGCACCAGATCGTCCGCCACATCCGATGCCCCCGACAAAGCCAGAGCAAACCGCCAGACGCGTTTTGAATGCGCCTGCACCGCTTCTCTGACGGCCTGTTCGGAAGTCATCTCGGCACTCATCGAATAAAATGCGACCTGTGTGTGTTTGTCAGTAACGGACCCGGCCCGCAGGGCCAGAATTGACATAAACTGCGGAGGAAAGAAATGAAACTTCTGTTGAAGGCTGTCACGTTTGCGTCGGCAATTGTTGCAACACCCATTTGGGCGGAAGGATGGCTACTGGATTCCGAACGCTCGCATCTGGCCTATGGGTCGATCAAGAAAGACTCGGTGGGCGAGGTCAACAGTTTCACCAACCTCAACGGGCACGTCCGGGATGGCATGGCTGAAATCGAAATCGACCTGTCCTCGGTCGAAACCAATATCGATATTCGCAATGAACGAATGATCGAATTTGTCTTTCGCCAGGCACCCACTGCATCCCTGACTGCCGAATTCGATATGGCAAAGGTTTCAGACCTGGCCGTCGGTGAAACTACGACGGTAGATGCTGCATCCGTGCTTTCGCTGGCCGGCACGGATGTTGAGTTTGACGCAGAAATGTTCGTCGCGCGCTTGTCTGAAACTTCGGTACTTGTTTCGACAAACGACATGGTGTTTCTCAGTACGGAAGACGCCGGTCTCAACACGGGCGTGGTCACGCTTATGGAGCTGGCAGACTTACCCGGTATCACCCGAACGGTACCAATCACGGCCCGGCTGATCTTTCACAGCGATGAGGAACAGGCCGCAGCGGCATCGGATGCAACGGCTGTTGTTGCTGCCGCAACTGTCCAAGGTGACCCAACAGCCGGCAAAAAGGTCTTTCGCAAGTGCAGCGCCTGCCACAAACTGGAAGAAGGCCGCCATGGCGTCGGTCCGTCCTTGCACGGTATCCTCGGCGCAAAGGCTGGTCAGGCAGAGGGATTCAAATACTCGACAGCACTGAAAGGTTCCGACATCGTCTGGACGCATAGGACCCTGAGCGCGTTCCTGGCGGATCCCAAAGGCTATCTTCAGGGCAATCGAATGCAGTTTCGCGGCCTGAAAAAGAACGAGGATATTGTCGACCTTCTGGCATATTTGCAGGGAGAGGGGTGACAGCGACCCGTAAGAGATATGGTCTTTGCGCCAAATATCGACGTCAAACAACTGGACCCAGTAAAGGTCAGATACCTGGCCTGCGCCCGTCTCCTGTCTGTTTTCTGGACCAGTAAGGATTCAAAGTAGTCCGATATCCAGAAAACAGAGCTCTCTGTTAGCGGATTCTTGCCGAACGTTGCGAATCCTTAGCTGCGGGGCAAATCACATTTTGCGGTTTTTTTGCAAATCCAAGCATGCACCAATCTTGTCCGCACCTATACAACGGGGCAAATCGCGATGTCCATCGCTGCCTCCCGCTCTTGTCCGATCTTCAACCAGCTACTATCTAGCGAGGGTACATCTCAGATAGTCGGGATGGGCCGCTCTGCCGCAGCGTGGAATCTGTCCTTTAGGCCCGACAAAATATAGGTTATCTGAGCGTGCGCACAGTTTCACGATTTGGAGAACGCAATGATGAAGCGCGCCTGGAACAAGTGGCGATCAGGCTATATGGGCCGTCTTGTAGGTGAAAGCTTTTACGCGCAAGGCAGGCTGTATGGTGTTGCGATTCTGGCTATGATTGCCGTGGCCGTCACAACGGCCGGTTCCGCATACATGATGGAGTACATTGTCGATGCCATGACCAGCCCCGATTTGCAGGGCTGGGCGCATGTCATTGCGCTGGGGGTCGTGCTCCTGTTTTTGGTCAAAGCGATCGCATCCTATATTCAGGCAATCTACCTTGCCCGCGCAGGCAATCGGATCGTGGCAGAGCAACAGGACAAGGTTTACCGAAAACTGCTCAGACATGGCGTCTCCTTTTTTTCGAACAATGAATCATCGGACCTTCTGATGCGCACCACCCATGGCGCACAGGCGGCCAGAAACCTGATCGATGTGCTGGTCACCGGGTTTGTGCGCGACTCCCTGACTCTGGTCGGGCTGGTTGCGGTCATGGTGTATCAGCAACCCGTTTTGTCCGTCTTGTTCTTTGTCGTGGGTCCGATTGCCTTGTTGGGCGTTCGCTATCTGTTGAAGAGTGTGCGCACGATCATGCAGGCCGAATTCAAGTCGCTGGCGGAAATCATTCGGGTGCTGCAGGAGACCTCGGCAGGGATCAAGGTCATCAAAGTGTTCTCACTCGAAGACCGAATGATCAACCGCATGGATACCGCCATCCGGAAAGTTGAACAACGCTCGAACGACATCGCCAAGTTGCAGTCCATTGCCAGCCCTCTTATGGAGTTTCTGGCTGGCCTCGCCGTGGCAGGTGTACTTGTGGTCAGCACGATGGGCATCGCAGGCACCGAACAGCCCAGCGCAGGCCAGTTGATGTCCTTTATCACGGCGTTGCTGATGGCCTATGAACCGGCCAAGCGGCTGTCGAAAATGCGTGTTCAGATCGAAACCAACATGGTTGGTGTCGGCATGTTGTTCGGCCTGCTGGATCAGGACGACACAATGGTGGAAAGCCCAGAAGCCCATGACCTGATCGAAGGCCCCGGCCAGATCACGTTGCGCAATGCAACTTTCGGCTACCAGGGTGCCGTATCTGTGATCGAAGATATGAATGTCACGTTCGAGGCCGGTAAAACCACGGCGCTCGTCGGTCAGTCCGGCGGTGGCAAGTCTACGTTGTTTGGACTGATCATGCGGTTCTACGATCCAGATGAGGGCAGCGTCGAGATCGATGGTCAGGATCTGCGCGAGGTAAGCTTTGCGTCCCTGCGAAAAAAAATCTCTTATGTCGGGCAGGATACGTTCCTGTTTTCGACGTCGATCATGGACAACCTGCGCTGCTCGGCCCCCGACGCTTCGGATGAAGACGTTGTTGACGCAGCCAAAGCCGCACATGCGCATGAGTTCATCATGGAACTACCGCAGGGTTACGAAACGCAAGTCGGTGAAAACGGAACCTTCCTGTCAGGTGGTCAGAAACAGCGAATTGCAATTGCGCGCGCTATTCTGAGAAAATCAGAAATTCTGCTTCTGGATGAGGCCACAAGCGCATTGGATGCCGAGTCGGAATCTCTGGTCAAAAAGGCGCTGGACACCCTGACGAAGGATGTCACTGTCGTTGTCATTGCACACCGTCTGTCGACTGTTCTGGAAGCGGACAAAATTTACGTGGTTCAGGATGGCTCTATCGTGGAACAGGGCAGTCTGGAAGAGTTGATGAAAAAGAACGGAAGTTTCCGCAACCTTTTCGATCAGCAATTCAAAAAACACGAACCCAAGGCGGAAGTGGCCGAGTAACCCCGGTCTTTGGTCCGGTATTCGATTTTTTTCCCGGGCATGACCTGTCCGGGAAAATGGGCACATGTACCTCCAGAACTCCGGGGCCAATATTTTGGTCCGCGCGACGCAAGGAGAAGTACATTATGTATTTCGACATATGAGTTCTTCCAACGGAACCGGTGGGCCAAAAACGCCTCTGCGATGCCGGAGAGTCGCGCTGCTCCCTTATGAGACGAACGGCCCTTATGCACACAGGATCAGAGGTGGTGATCTTCGGCGGCACCGAATTGAACTTGGGGACATGATCGATCAGTCGCATTCAGAGTCAGCGCCTTTACATCAAACCTTAAGAAGTACGTCGCACGCGCGCGCCGCTCATATCGGCGCTTCGGAGAGGTTAAAAACCGTGGCGCAGATAGACACTGCCGCATTGACCACCGTCACAGCACGAACAAAGCAAACCTGTTGCACTATAGCGGGTACAGACACGCAACCTGATGCGTTTCTCCGTCCAGTTCGGGCAATGTTGCCCTGCACTGATCAGTTGCCAACCAACATCTTTGCGCGAAGGCGCAACCATTTGGAATATTCATCGGCGAAGGCAGTTCGCCCTCAAGCTTGATCCGTTCTTTTCGGGCCGTAGGATCGGCCCGGGGAGTCGTGGACAACAACGCCTTTGAATAGGGGTGACGCGGCGCGGCAAACAGTTGCTCTTTGGGCGCTTTTTCAACAGCGCGCCCCAGATACATGACGATCACTTCGTCGGCAAAATGCCGGACCACCGAAAGATCATGCGAAATGAACAGATAGGCGAGGTCAAGCCGTTCCTGTAAATCCACAAGCAGGTTCAGGATCTGCGACTGGATTGAGACGTCCAGTGCTGAAACCGGCTCATCCAGGACCAGGACCCTGGGATTCAGCATAAGCGCACGTGCAATGGCGATCCGCTGACGCTGCCCGCCAGAAAACATATGCGGATAGCGGTCATAATGCTCGGGGCGCAAGCCGACCATCTGGATCATGTCGCGCGCTTGTGTCTCGCGGTCTGCGGCGGACATGTCCGGACGATTGATGATCAGCGGCTCCTGCAAGATCTGACCGATGCGTTGACGTGGATTCAGTGATCCATAAGGATCCTGGAACACGATTTGCACCGTCTCTCGCATCTTGCTCCATTGCGACGGGGTAATGTCGACACCGTCAATCCTCAGCCTGCCCGACGTCGGTTCTTCAATCATCGTTATCAATCGCGCCAACGTTGACTTGCCGCAGCCGGACTCTCCGACGATGGCCAGTGTCTTTCCCGGTTTCAGTTCGAAATCCACCCCCGACAGGGCCCTTACCGTCGCTGACTTGGACAGCAACCCGCCCTTCACCGTGTAAAACCGGGTCAGATCTTTTGCCTGAACGATTGGGTCGGTCATGCCAATTCTCCGGCAGCAATTCTTTCAACGTGGTGGCAGCGTGCTTTGCCAAAGGCCTCGGCATGAGGGGTCGGTGGCTTTTCCGCGCAAGTTGCATCGGCAAACCGGCATCGCGGGCTGAACAGGCACCCTTTGGGGCGATCGAACTGCCCCGGCACAACGCCGGGAATCGTCGGAAGGACCTTTGAGGTCGCGCGCTCGGGCAAAGCGCTCAGCAGGGCCGATGTGTAGGGATGACGCGGCGTGCGGAACAAATCACGCACGGGCTGCTCTTCGACTTTTTGTCCAGCATATTGCACCTGAACCCGTTCGGCGGTTTCGGCCACCACCCCCATGTCATGGGTGATCAGTACAAGGCCCATGTCGTTGTCGTCACGCAAACGAACCAGCAGGTCGAGAATCTGCGCCTGAATGGTTACGTCCAGCGCCGTGGTCGGTTCATCTGCAATCAGAAGCTTGGGCTTGCAGGCAATTGCCATCGCGATCATGACGCGCTGGTTCATGCCGCCCGACATCTGATGTGGAAAGGTGTTCAGGCGACTTTCAGGCGCGGGGATGCCGACCTGTTCGAACAGCTCAATCGCGCGCTGGTGGCGGTCCTTGCGGTTCAAACCCAGATGGATGCGCAAAGCCTCTTTGATCTGGAATCCCACCGTAAAACAGGGGTTCAGCGATGACATCGGCTCCTGAAAGATCATCGCCATGTCCTTGCCGATGATCTTGCGGCGCTCACCGGCCGAAAGACCTGCCAGATCGAGCCCTTCAAAGCGCATCTCGTTAGCGGTGATCGTCGCGGTCCAGGGCAACAACCCCATCAGTGCCAACATCGACACCGATTTACCCGAGCCGCTTTCACCCACGATGGCCAGCAACTCACCCTTGTCCACCGACAGATCTACACCATCCACGGCGCGGAACTTGCCCGAGGCAGTGGCGAATTCAACAGTCAGGTTGCGGATCTGCAAAAGGCTCATGCGATCAGCTCCGTTTCAGTTTCGGGTCCAGCGCATCGCGCAGGCCGTCGCCCATCAGATTGATGGCAAGTACGGTGACAAGGATTGCCAGACCGGGGAAGGTAACCACCCACCAAGCGCGTAGAATGAATTCGCGCGCTTCGGCCAGCATGGTGCCCCATTCCGGTGTGGGCGGCTGTGCGCCCATGCCCAGAAAGCCCAGGGCGGCTGCGTCCAGAATCGCTGTCGAAAAGGACAACGCCGCCTGTACGATGATGGGTGCCAGACAATTGGGCAGCACGGTGATGAACATCAGCCGTGACCTGCCAGCACCGGCCACACGCGCCGAAGTGACATAATCCTTCTGACGTTCCGCCAGAACCGACGCGCGGGTCAGGCGCACGTAGTGGGGTTGGAAAACAATGGCGATGGCAATCATCGCGTTGGTCAGCGACGGGCCAAGGATGGCCACCAGCACCAGTGCCAACAGCAGCGACGGAAAGGCCAGAACGATATCCATCACCCGCATGATCAGCGTATCGACCCATTTGGGGGCAAAGCCCGACAGCAGGCCCACCATCACGCCGCCTGACACGGCCACACAGACGACAACGATCCCGACAAAGAAGGAATAGCGTGAGCCCATGATCAGGCGCGACAGCATATCGCGACCCAGCGGATCCGTACCCAACGGGAAAGCCCAGCTTCCGCCCTGCTGCCATGCAGGCGGCTGCAGGATGTGGTCGCGGAACTGTTCGGTTGGGTCATATGGGGCCAGAAGGGGCGCAAAAGCGGCGCAGAATACAAAAGCGGCAAAAACCCACAGCCCAATGACAGCGCCGCGGTTTTCGCTGAAGTAATACCAAAACTCGCGCAGGGCGCTGGGGCGGTCTTCCGTTCTGGGCGGGGTTGAAGATAGTTCGGCCATCACCGCCTCCGAATTTTGGGGTTGATGATGCCATAAAGGACATCGACCAGCAGGTTCACCAGCATCACGATCACCGCGATCATCAGCAATCCGCCCTGAACAACCGGGTAGTCTCGGCGGAAAATGCTGTCGACCATCCACTTTCCTATGCCCGGCCAGCTGAAGATGGTTTCGGTCAGGATGGCTCCTGCCAGCAACGTGCCCACCGACAGGCCGATCACAGTGACAACCGGAATCAGCGCGTTACGCAGCGCGTGCAACCCGTTGATCCGCGTTGGCGACAAACCCTTGGCGCGCGCGGTGCGGATGTAGTCTTCGCCCAGAACTTCCAACATCGCCGACCTGGTCTGGCGTGCGATAACCGCCAGCGGAATAGTCCCCAGCACAATCGTCGGCAAAATCAGGTGGCGCACGGCTGATCCGAATGCCCCTTCCTGACCCGACAACAGGCTGTCGATCAGCATAAAGCCGGTGACGCTGGGAAAGTAATACAACAGGTCGATCCGACCCGAGACCGGCGTCCAGCCCAGATTGCCCGAGAATACAATGATCAACAGCAGCGCCCACCAGAAGATAGGCATCGAGTATCCGACCAGCGCCGAGGACATCAGCGCCCTGTCAAAGAACTTCCCTCGGTTCACCGCCGCGATCACACCTGCCGGCAGACCCAGCGCAACGGCGAAGATCATGGCGCACAGGGACAACTCCAGCGTTGCGGGGAACAGCGAAAAGAACTCATCCCATACGGGTTTCCTGGTGACAAAGCTTTCGCCCAGATCACCTTGAAGGACTCCGGTGAGGTATTCCCAATACTGCTGCAACACCGGCTTGTCGAAACCCAGCTTTTCGACCATTTCCCGATAACGTTCTTCCGTCATGCCGCGTTCACCGGCCATCACGATGATCGGATCGCCGGGCAGCACCCGGATGAACATGAACGAAATCAGCGTCACGCCCAGAAATGTCGGAACAAACAGGCCAAGACGGGTAAGGAAATAGCCAAGCATCAGCGACCTATGATTGTAAGTTCTTTGGGAAAGCGGGTCAGTGACCGACAACCATCCCCGGTGACAAGAACATCATCTTCTATGCGAACGCCGAACTTGTCCAATTCATACAGGCCGGGTTCGTTGGTCCAGACCATGCCCGGCAGGATTATCTGACTGTTGCCGCGCATGATATACGGCGCCTCATGCACATCCCGGCCCAGACCGTGACCTGTCTTGGTCCGGATACGATCGGCAAAGGGCGAGGCCTCAAGCACGCCTGTGACGGCGTCGTCGATGTCATGCGCTGTCACGCCGGGGCGGCAGGCTTCGAACCCGGCTTTGTTGGCGCGCAAAACCGTGTCGTAGACGTCCCGGCCTTCGTCCGGGACGTCCTGTACGAAAAAAGTTCGCGTGATGTCGGCCGCAAAACCATGTTTTCGAGCGCCAAAGTCGAACAGCAAGGCGTCGCCTGCCTTGATCCGGTAGTCGGCGCGCGCCTTTCCGTGCGGTCGTGCCGAGTTGTCCCCCGCAGCCACGATGGGGGAAAAGGCCAGCGACTCGGCGCCTTCCGCGAAAAGCGCCTGTATCAGCGCCTGCTCGATCTGTTTTTCGGTCTGACCTGCACGAACACCCGCAACCACACTCTCCAACGCGCGTTCCGAAATATCGATGGCCGCTTGCAGCGCCGCGATATCTTCTTCGGTTTTGATGATGCGAAGGCCTGAGATTTCGCGTTCGGCGTCCACAATCCGCAGATCCGGAATTGCGCGGGTAAACGCGTCTGACACGAAAACCCGCATCACCTGACCTTCGACAGCCAACGATCTGATCGGACTATGCGCTGCCAGCGCGGAAAAGGCAGCGTCATAGCCGGTCTGATCGCGCCAGTCGAACGCGGCACCCTCAAATCCGACCAGATCCCATGAGGCGAGTTCCAGATTGGGCACGATCGCCGCCGGATCACCCACGGCCGGAATCACCACGACAAAAGGGCGCTCGTGGCTCATGAAGGATTTGCCCAATGCACGGGTGAAATTCGGACCGGGCACCAGGGCCACTGCGTCCACTGACATATCCATTGCCAATTGGCGGTATTCGGACAAATCCGGCATTCAGCCCGACCTCCTCAATAAGAAAGCCGGAGCCACCAATCAGGCGGCTCCGGTTGGTGAGTGGTGGTTTATTCGACGCTCACACCATAGAAGATGTGGCCGCCCAGCGGGTGCACTTTATAGCCTTGCACCTTGTTGCTCATCGGCATGTAAACAACTGAATGCGCGATGGTTGCCCACGGAGCCTGCTCTTTGAACACAACCTGCGCTTCTTCATACAGTTTGGTCCGCTCGGCCTGATCCGTGCTTTGCTTGGCCTTCAGGATCAGGTCTTCAAAGGGCTGGTGACACCACTGCGCCCGGTTGGATGCTTCGACCCCGTCACAGCCCAGCAAAACCGCCAGGAAGTTATCCGGGTCGCCATTGTCCCCGGTCCAGCCCAGCAGAACGGCACCGTCCCGGTTCAGTTCTTTCGAGCGAGACAGGTATTCACCCCATTCGTACGAGACGACTTCGACACCCACACCGATCTTGGCGAAATCCGCCTGGATAAGCTCGGCCATACGACGGGCATTCGGGTTGTAGGGGCGCTGGACAGGCATTGCCCAGATTTTCATCGACAGGTCCGAAATACCTTCGGCCTCCAGCATCGCTTTGGCAGCTTCGGGATCATAGGGATCGTCCACGATGGCGTCATTGTAGCCCCACATGGTAGGCGGGATCGGGTTCTTGGCCACTTGGCCCGAGCCCTGGAAGACCACGTCGATGATCGCCTGCTTGTCGATCGCCATGTTCAGCGCTTTACGCACCTTCGGATTGTCGAACGGCGCCATCGTGGTGTTGTAGGCCAGATATCCGACGTTCAGGCCCTCTTGTTCCAACATGCTTATGTCCGGATCATCCTTCATTGCCTGAATGTCAGCAGGGTTCGGATAGGGCATCACGTGACATTCGCCGGCTTTCAGCTTTTGATAACGCACAGATGCATCCGGTGTGATGGCAAAGATCAGGTTTTCGACCTGCGCCGGGTCTTTCCAATACTCGCCATTGGCCGCGTAACGGATCACCGCGTCTTTTTGATAAGCCACAAACGAGAATGGTCCGGTACCGATGGGTGCTGTATTCAGTTTTTCCGGCGTTCCGGCCTCCATCATTGCCTCGGCATATTCCGCGGACACGATCGAAGCAAAGTCCATCGCCATATTGGCGACAAATGGCGCTTCTGGTTTGGACAGAGTAAATTTCACTGTGTAGTCATCGATTTTTTCGATGGACTCGACCAGATCAGGCATCCCCATTCCCTGGAAATACTCCCAGGTTCCACCCGATATTTGATGATAAGGATGGGTTTCGTCTTTCTGACGCATGAACGAAAAAATTACGTCATCCGCATTGAAATCGCGGGTCGGAGTAAATTCTTCGTTCGAATGGAACTTGACGCCCTGACGCAATTTGAAAGTGTATTCCAGACCGTCATCGCTGGCCTCGACACTTTCAGCCAGACCGGGGACCACATTGGTCGTGCCCGTTTCAAATTCAAGCAACCGATTGTAGATCGGATGTGAAGAGGCATCAAAGGTTGTGCCTGCGGTGTATAGCGCAGGATCGAACCCTTCAGGCGATCCTTCGGAACAATAAACCAGAGTATTAGCCTGCGCCACGGCACCCGTCAGAGCGATCGCAGTGGTTGCGGCCAGAAGTTTGAGTTTCATGATTTTCTCCCAGAAAAGGACTTTTCAAGACAATCGCATGGCTCTTTGTCGTCAGAGCATTCAGTGACAGCATAGGTCGTTGCGATCCCTCTGCTTAATGTATCCAAAATACAAAATGTAATGTCAACAGTGTCTTTCTGCGGATGTCTCTGACGACCGTTTCTGCCGCCGCTAACTGCGTCGGGGATTTCATTCTAATCTCCGATACGCAACTAGCCTATTCTGTTCCGAGGGCGGTGATCGCAGACACTCATTGTCCGAACGCTCACTTTTTGTTTGTATGAGTAACCGCGCGCCAATCTTGTGAAGGAGGGCTTGCCAAAAGCTTTGCTGCGCGCCCCTTCATGGCTGCGGACGCAGGATCCCCGCCCCGTTCTTCATCGGCCACCTCAAACAATGCTATGGCCTGCTCGAAGTGGCATGCTCGATAATACGCAAGACCTTTTTCGTATGTCTCAATCCACTCAAATGATCCTTCAAAACTATCGGCCATCGCAATCAGTTCATAGACGACCAGTTCTTCGGTCCGTCCGAAAACTGTAAGCGTGTCCAGCTCTCGCACGACAATTGCATCCGCCGCTTCGCGCCTCGTCTCGGGACCAATCAGAATGCGTGTGCCATAATCCTTGTTCGCCCCTTCCAAACGGCTGGCAACATTCACAACGTCGCCTATAGCGGTGTAATTCAACCGCTGTTCTGACCCAATGTTGCCAACCAAAGCTTCACCGCTGTTCAGCCCGATCCTGACACGCAGGGAATTTCCGGCCTCGTCCTCGATGCCCGCATCTTCCACGGTCGCGACAAGATCCAGTGCCGCGCGGCAGGCATTCTCGGCATGGAGGGCATCCATACGCGGCGCCCCCCAGATCGCCATAACCGCGTCACCCATGAATTTATCGATCGTCCCGTCATGACGCGCGACGGCTGCAGCTGCCGCCGTGAAAAAAGGCTCCATCAACTGGATGATTTTGGGGCCGAGCTTTTCCGACAACCCGGTGAATCCGGTCACATCACAGAACAACACGGAGATCTGCTTCATATCGCCGCCTGGCTGTGTCTTGATACCCTCGGCGACCAGCATCTTCACAAGATCGGTAGGCACGTATTTTCGGAACGCGGACAATCCTGCGGCCATGCTGGCAGTGGCTGCTGATAGATTGGCCAGCTCGGACAGGTTTGAAGGCCTGCGTGAAATGTGTTCAACATCAAAGCGTTCGATTTTGCTCAGGTCTTCTGCGATGCGCGCCAATGGGTTGGCCACAATTCTACGGATCAACCAGATCGCCAGAGCGGTTGAGACGATCACGACCCCGATCAGGATATAGATCAAGTCTATCAAGGTTTCATCGATACCCGACAAGAAGGCCGATTCCGGAATGACCGTTGCGACGCGCCACCCGTAAAAACCCAAAGGCGTAAGGGCTACCGCATAAGGAACGCCATCGATCACCACGCGTTTCGTCGAACTGCCCGCAGTTTTGCCATCCGGGTCACCCAACAGTTTTTCCCCCGAAATCTTGGCAACCTCGTATAGCTCGCCCTCTCCCATGCGCGCAGGTGTAACTTCGTCCGCTTTTGCGTCGGGAACAGCTATTACTTTGCCATCGGCATCCAGAATAAAGGCGGCTCCAAATTCGCCGGGCTCGAGCGTCGCCAGAAACCGTGACAAACGGTCGGTTTCGATTGCGACCGCAAGGACACCCTGCCGTGTCCTGCTTGCATCAATCGGTCCTGCGAATGCGTATACAGTCTTGTCACTGCCCGGCAGATCGCGCGCTTCGATCCATCCCATCGTGTCCAGAGACATAAAATTACTGAACCAGGCATGATCGCGAGGATCATAGGACGTCTGAGCGAACTTCCTTTCTTCGAACTGGATATCCCCGGGGATAAAAATATACCGGTCGGTTCGCAGTTTCCGGTCGCGGATATCCTTGTCGATCTCCATCATCTCAAGCCCGCTGTCGCCCAACCGGTGCGACGCGAAAAAATTGCCGTCCGGCCAACCAAAGAAAATCCAGGAGATATTCGGCTGCGCCTGTAACTGAGATAAAAAAACGAACTCTCTCTTATCGGCCTGCCGTGTTGCGATGACATTCTGTACAAAGATCGTGCGCACCGCCGACCATGCAGCTTCGGCGGATCTGAGGGTTGCCCCGACTTCGATGCGAACGGCATTCGCAATCTGGCTGTTGATCTCAGCTGCAAGCATGCGGCTGTTGTCACGCGCGGTCGTCCACCACAGCGAATGAACAACAAATGTCGACACACCGATGGATACGGCGACCAGCATAGATACAGCAATGCCGACGCTAAACCGCATGAAAACCCCGCAAAAGACTGACTTGTACCACAGTATTCGATTGAGATCGCAAGAAGAGCAAAGCTTACTTTGCTCCAGCCCTGCAAAATCACGCAACTGTTAAGCTGATGTGTCTTCCCCGACAGGAATTCAGAGCAGTTGGTCACCTCATCCGAGGGGAAGTATGATCCACGCAGACGGCCATTAGCCAAAGCCCAGAGGCCAGACCTTGGCCGTGCCTCAATTCAATAGCCTTCTGACTGGGATTTGCGGCGTTTGGGGACTGCGTTGCCACCTTTGGCGGACTTTGTGGCCGCAGCGCGTGCACGGTTTTTCTTGCTGCTTGGCTTTCCCTTCGGCGGCGGTGGGCCTTTCGGGGCATCTCCGGTTGGCTTGGCGCGACCACTCTTTTGCTCTACGCTCCCGGCCTTGCGCTTTTTCGGTTTCGCGCCCGAAGCCTTGAACTTACTTTTTGTATCGTCGTCTGACGCTCGGAGGGTTTCTGTTGCGCGCACGGTCTTTGCCGACTGGGCCTCGGGTTTGGGCTGGCGGCGAGGGGCTTTCCGCTCAGCCGGAGCAGCGTCCCTTTTCTGTCCCGAAGGCCTGCCTTTGAACTTGCGATCAAGACCGGGCCGACCGGTTGACGACAGGTCTGGTGCCTTGTCCAACCGTACAAGGTCCTTGGTCCCTTCTATCTTCATATCTGGACCAAGGCTGGTCAGAAATCTGTCGACACTGCCTTCGCGGATTTCGACATAGGTTACATCATCGGCAATCCGGATGGCTCCGATATCATCTTTCGTGAGATCGCCCGCCTTGCATATCATCGGCAGCATGTGACGTGGGGATGCGTTCTGATTGCGCCCCTCGGACACTGAAAACCAGACGCTGGGGCCAAAAGATGCGCGCGGTTTTGGCGCGCGTTGATCGACCGCTGACAGCTCCTCCGGGGCGGAATGGCGCAGTTTGTATTGCCTGAGGTAGGCGGCTGCGATTTGTTCGGGCGTAAAACTTTCAATCAGTTTCTCAACCGACGGGCGTTCGCTTTCCGTGATTTCAGCCTGCCAGTCCTCTGATGCAAACATCCGGGCCTGATCGCGATCGTTCACCTCTTCGGCGGACGGGGCCGATCCCCAATCTGCTGTCAGCTTGGCAAATTTCAGAATACGCTCCGCCTTTTTGCGCGATGATGGCTCTACGATCAGTGTACTGACACCCTTGCGCCCAGCGCGGCCTGTACGGCCAGAACGGTGCAGCAGTGTTTCATGGCTGTTGGGCAGTTCGGCATGGACCACCAGATCAAGGTTGGGCAGATCGATGCCGCGGGCCGCAACATCGGTTGCCACGCAGACGCGGGCTCGCCCATCGCGCATTGCTTGCAACGCGTTGGATCGTTCGCTCTGGGTCAATTCACCGGACAGGGCCACGACTGAAAAGCCGCGGTTTGACAGGCGCGCTGTCAGGCGCGAAACCATCGCACGGGTGTTGCAGAAAACGATGGCATTGGGGGCCTCGTAATACCGCAGCACATTGATAATCGCGTTTTCACCGTCACGCGGGGCCACCATCATGGCACGATACTCGATATCCGCGTGCTGTGTCTGTTCGCTGACCGTGCTCACACGCGCTGCGTCGCGCTGATACCGCTTGGCCAGATTGGCAATTGCGCGTGGCACAGTGGCAGAAAACAACAACGTCTGACGATCTGCAGGTGTTTCATCAAGGATGAACTCAAGATCCTCGCGGAACCCCAGATCCAGCATTTCATCGGCTTCGTCCAGTACAACCGCGCGGATAGCGGTCAAATCGATTGAACCCCGATTGATATGGTCACGAAGTCGCCCCGGAGTGGCCACAACGATATGGGCGCCTCTGGCCAATGCGCGACGCTCATCCCGAATGTCCATACCCCCGACGCAGGAGGCCAGAAACGCACCTGCCCCGGAATACAACCAGCCAAGTTCCCGCTTCACCTGCAGTGCCAGTTCCCGGGTCGGCGCAACAACCAGCGCCAACGGCGCTTCGGGCTTGCCGAGCGTTTCTGCCTCCCCCAGCACCCTGTGCGCAATTGAAAGTCCAAACCCAATGGTTTTCCCTGATCCGGTCTGGGCCGATACCAGCATGTCGCGCCCTTCCAACTCGGGCTGGGTGACAGCGCGCTGAACTTGGGTCAATGTTTCATAGCCCTTGCGCGCTAGCGCATCTGCAATGGTTTGTTTCACGGTGGTGGTTCTTTGTATCGGCCAGGTGATAGAAGCTGTGCGGAATTGCGATCAGCGGATCATCCAAGGGTAAAGACAGCCCCATACCGGTTGCCATCCCTATTGTATAGACAGGAATACGGACATTTTCGCCGAGAAGCTTCCCAGTTGGGAACACCGAGGCGGATCGGACGCCGCGCCCCCCGACAGAACCAGACAGCGTCAATTTTCCCGCAACGCCGTCTCAATGTTTAACATTATTGACGGCGGATGACTGACGTCGAACGTCGGAATTCCGCCCCGGACGTTCACGATCATGCCGATCACTTCGATGACACGGCCCTCGTCGACCCTCTACGGACCAAACAGGGTCGGAGCGGGCTCGTTCTTGATCTTATTGAACCGAACTCAAGTCCCCGTCGCCCAATGAAGAACTCTACCCCGGGTCAAGCCATTCACTTTTTCGACGATGGCATCGGCGTCAATACAGTGGTGGCGATAGAGATCACCGATCGTTCCTGTCTGACCAAAGTGTTCGACGCCCATCGGAATGGTCTGATGCCCGCCCACAGCGCCCAGCCACGACAATGTTGCAGGGTGCCCATCAATCACGGTGACCAGATTGCAGTGCGGCGACAGGCCAGACATCAGGGTTTCGATGTGGGAAAGTGCTGCCGGGTTGCCGCGCGAGCGCGCGCGTTGCGCCGCCGTCCACCCTGCATTCAGCCGATCCGCAGACGTCACGGCCAATACGCCGATATCGCGACGGCCTTCACCAATCATGCCAGCGGCCTTGATTGCTTCGGGCGCGACCGCTCCCTGATAGACGATTGCAACTTCGCAATTTGGTCCCGGTTTCCGTAACCAGTATGCGCCGTCTATGGCGCCCTGTCGAAACTCGTCATCCACGCGTTTGCCCGGTTGTTCAATCGGGTTGGTCGTCAGACGCAGATAGACGGAGCCACCGGTTTCGTCTCGCAGCCAGGTGCGCTCGTCCGGTTGTCCTTCACCGTCGCGTTGCAAATAGTCGAAGGCCCATTCCATGATCACCGCCAGTTCATCAGCAAAGGCCGGTTCGAATGCGGCCAGCCCGTCTTGGCTCATCCCGATCAGCGGAGTGCCAATGGATTGATGCGCGCCGCCTTCAGGCGCCAGCGTGACGCCCGACGGCGTTCCAACCAGAAGAAAGCGTGCATCCTGATAGCAGGCGTAGTTCAACGCATCGAGGCCGCGACTGACAAAGGGGTCGTACACGGTGCCAATCGGAATCAATCGCTTGCCGAAAAGGGAATGCGACAGACCCGCCGCGCCCAGAAGCAGCATCAGGTTCATTTCGGCGATCCCAAGCTCTATATGTTGCCCTTCCGGCGTGAACTCCCATTTCGCAGTCGATGGGATACGGTGTTCAATGAAGGCGTCGGCTTGCGTGGATCGGGCAAACAGCTTACGCCTGTTTACCCAGGGTCCCAGGTTTGTTGTGCCGGTGACATCCGGGGAGGTTGTCACGATGCGCTCTGCCAGCGGGCCGTCGCCTTTTGACAGATCGTCAAGGATCTTGCCAAACGCCATCTGGGTCGAGATTTCACGGCTGGTGTCGATCTCGATCCGTGGCACATCCAACTTGTCATCAAAATAACGGCGCTGACCTTTGGCAAAGAAAGGCGTATTCGTGAGGAAATCCTTGAGCTTTTCTGGGTTCTGTACTGTCGCAAGCGGCTCCCATTCCTTGCCTTTTGGCACGCCCATATGCGACTGCCACGCGGCGAACTGACTGTTGTTCATCAGCCCGCCGTGATTGTCCTTGTGGCCCGCGATGGGTGTGCCCCATCCTTTGACTGTGTAGGCAAGGAAACATGTCGGGCGATAATGATCGATGGCGGCAAATGTCTGTGCCATGGTCTCGACGCAGTTGCCGCCAAGGTTTTCCATCAGCGCCGCAAGGTCGGCATCCGTCCGCCGTTCGATCAGAGCGGTCACATCCCCCTGATCACCCAGATCATCCATGAGGCGCTGCCGCCAGACCGCCCCACCCATGAAGGTCAAAGCCGAGTAGTCCTGATTGGGACATGCGTCGATCCAGTCGCGCAGGCGCTCGCCGCCCGGTTCTTCAAAGGCCGCGCGTTGCAGAACCCCATATTTCACGCGCACGACATCCCAACCGAACGCATCGAAGATTTTCTCGATCCGTTCGAACAGCCCTTCACGGACGATACCGTCCAGTGACTGTCGGTTGTAGTCAATGATCCACCACGTATTGCGCAGGTCGTTCTTCCAGCCTTCCTGCAAAGCCTCATACACATTGCCTTCGTCCAGTTCGGCATCGCCAACAAGGGCCACCATTCGCCCCATTGGCGCGTCTGCCCCCCAGCTTTTGGCCTTGATGTAATCCTGAATGATCGAGGCAAACGAGGTGATCGCGACACCCAAACCCACCGAGCCGGTGGAAAAATCAACGTCGTCGATATCCTTGGTCCGGCTGGGATAGCTTTGCACACCGCCAAAACCACGGAAATTTTCCATCTTCTCGCGGGTCTGATTGCCCATGAGGTATTGCATCGCATGAAAAACCGGAGAGGCATGGGGTTTGACTGCTACCCGGTCTTCAGGGCGCAGCGCTGAAAAATAGAGCGCGGTCATGATCGACACCATCGAAGCAGACGATGCCTGATGGCCACCAACTTTGATCCCATCCACCTTTGGCCGGATGTGGTTGGCATGGTGGATCATCCAATGCGACAACCATAGCAAGCGCTGTTCGACGATCTTCAACTGGGTGGGATCAATGTGCATGGCGGTCTCCGGGTTCAGGCGGCGCTGCGGGCAGGATAGGGCAAAGCTTGATCCAGGTCTGCGAGGATATCTTCGACATCTTCAAGCCCGACGGACAAACGGATCAAACCATCGCTGATCCCATGCTCGGCCCGTTCTTCCGGAGTATACGTCGAATGAGTCATGGATGCAGGGTGCTGGATCAGCGTTTCGGCATCGCCCAAGGACACCGCGCGCTGGATCATGTTGAGGCGGTTCATGAATTCAATCCCACCGGACAGGCCGGACTTGATCTCGAACGCGATCATGGCGCCGGATTGGGACATTTGCCGCTGCGCGACGTCGTGCTGGGCAAAGCTTTTCAGCCCGGGGAAATAAACCTCGGCGACGGCGGGATGGGCTTCGAGGAAATCTGCAACGACCCTGGCGGACGCACAGTGACGATCCAGACGCAGGTTCAGTGTTTTCAGTCCGCGCAGGATCAGCATCGCGTTGAAAGGGGCCATGACCGCACCGGTCATATCCTTCATACCGACCAGGCGGATTTCGGCAATCTGTTCGGCGGTGCCAACAACCAGACCGGCGACCACATCGCCATGCCCGCCGAGATATTTGGTGGCAGAGTGCAGAACGATATCCGCCCCGTGCTCGATCGGGCGGGTCAGATAGGGGCTGGCATAGGTGTTGTCGACGACAACCGTTGCGCCTGCCGAATGCGCAATCTCGGCGCTGGCGGCAATGTCCACCAGACGCATGTTCGGGTTGGCCGGAGTTTCGAAATAGACAACGCGGGTATTCTCGGAAACCGCCGCCTTCAGGTTCTCGGGGTCTGTCATGTCGACATGGGTGATTTTGACCCCCCATTTTGCCAAACCGTGGCGCATGAAAGCGAAGGTGCAGCCATAGAGTGTTTTGTCCACGATGACTTCGTCCCCTGGCGACAGCAGCGTCCAAAGCACTGCCGTTATCGCCCCCATGCCGCTGGAAAGGGCCAGTCCGGCCTCGGCACCTTCAAGCACGGCAATGCGTTGTTCTAGAAGGTCACATGTGGGGTTCGAAATACGGCTGTAGATATGACCTGCGCGTTCACCGGCGAACATCTCTCCACCAGCCTCTGCGGTTTCGAAGGTAAACGTGGACGTCAAATGCAGCGGTGGCGTAAGCGCGCCGTCATTTTCCAAAGGGTTATAAGCGTGGTGAATGGCGCGGGTGGCAAATCCGGTTGAACGAGTCATTGCAAGCTCCTGTTTCAAGCTGACGCCAGTTTGAGCTTTTACTTTGGGCTTTTGCTTGCAAATAATACCAAGAATACGATTATTATTGGTATTTTCTGCCAAGATTGAGGTTGAAATGGACGATAAAGACAGACAGATCATTCGGGCGCTGCAAAAGGACGGGCGCATGACGAACCAGGATCTTGCCGACGAGGTGAACCTGTCTCCATCGCCGTGTCTGCGCCGGGTCAAGAACCTCGAGGCTCGCGGAATCATAAAGGGTTACAGCGCAGATGTGGACGCCGCCGCGTACGGCATAGGCATTACCGTTTTTGTGCGGATCCGGTTGGAGCGGCACAATGAAACGGACGTTCAGAATTTCGAGAAACGCGTTCGGATGATCGACGAAGTTCTCGAATGCCACGTGCTGACCGGGGCGATGGACTACCAGTTGCGGGTGCTGGTATCGGATCTCGAGGCATATGAGGAGTTCATTCGAAACAGAATTCACCCGATCGGTGGGATTGCCTCGATCGACACAAGCTTTGTTTATGGAACGGTAAAGAAGACCGCTGTTTTTCCGCCCTGACGGACGCGTCCGCTTAATCTGCGAACTCAGGCTGAGGTGCATGTTTAACAGGCGCTGGAATCAGGATTCACAGCCAATAGATGACGATGGCGACGCGGGCGAGAGGACCTTTGAGCCTCTGTGGCACAGGGTTGCGACACGCCGCCAGTCCTTGAGCCTGTCAAACATGGCCTTGACGCGATTGGGCCGCTGGGTGTGCTTCGCAGGCAACCAACACTGTTTGCGACCCTGGACTCAGGCGCGCATCAAGGATCAGACATGTTCAGCGCTCGTTTTTCGAACCGTGAACACGCTGACCTGCCAAATTCAATGGGTTCCGGGTCTAGTAGGCGACCATCGTCAACAGCTCATATTCCGCGACCATTTCATCATCCTGCTGAGTCAGGGTGACATGCCAGCGGACTTCGCCGTACTCTTCGTTCCGCTTGGTCTTGGCCTTGACCGTCAACCGCACCTTGATGGTATCACCCGCCTCGACAGGCTTCATGAATCGCAATCCGTCGAGGCCAGTGTTTGCCAGAACCGGGCCCTCGTTCGGTTCAACAAACAATCCGGCTGCAAATGACAAAAGCAGGTAGCCATGGGCCACTCGGCCCGGGAAGAACGGGTTCCGTTCCGCCGCTGCCTGATCCATATGCGCGTAGAACGTATCGCCGGTGAAATTGGCAAATTGTTCGATGTCTTCCATCGTGATTGTACGTGGCGCCGTGTGGATGGTCTCGCCAATCGCCAGCTCATGGAACCGGCGCGTGAACGGATGGGCTGGTCCTTCGACCTCGGTCGCGCCGGGAACCCATGTATTCCCGATTGCGGTCAGCAGATCGGGCGATCCCTGAATGGCTGTCCTTTGCATGTAATGCTTCACGCCACGCACACCGCCCATCTCCTCGCCGCCACCAGCGCGTCCGGGACCGCCGTGAACCATATGCGGCAGCGGAGAGCCGTGGCCGGTAGATTCCTTCATCGAGTCGCGATTGTTGAAGTACAGGCGCCCATGATAAGCCCCTGCCCCCATGGCAACGTGCCGTGCCACATCGGCGTCACGGGTTATGACCGACGCCACCAGCGACCCTTGCCCGCGATTTGCCAGTTCGATCGCATGGTCGAGATCGCGATAGCCCATCACAGTGCTGACCGGGCCAAAAGCCTCGGTTTCGTGGACACGCCGGGCCGCATCCGGATTGGCGCAATGGTACAGCATCGGCGGCAGGAACGCGCCTTTCTCGGCATCTGCCCCATCAACCACAAAATCATCAGGGTTTCCGAAAACGCGTTCGGCTTCTTGCCCGATGATTGCCACCTTTTCCAGGACATCGCGTTTCTGACCGTTCGAGACCAACGCACCCATGCGTGTCGTTTCCAGCCTAGGGTCACCGATGACCGTTTTGGCCAGCCTCGCGGACAGGGCTTCGATCACCGCCTGCACCAGAGGCTCTGGGGCCATGATCCGACGGATTGCGGTACATTTCTGCCCAGCCTTCGTGGTCATCTCGCGCTGGACTTCTTTGACGAAGAGGTCGAATTCCGGCGTGCCCGGTTCGGCATCAGGGCCGAGGATCGAGCAGTTCAGACTGTCCTGCTCGGCCACGAAACGAACTGAATTCTCCAGAATCACCGGGTTGGAACGCAGTTTTGACGCCGTTTCTGCAGATCCGGTGAAACTGACTACGTCCTGCATGGTCAGACGATCCAGCATATCGCCCAAACCACCCGAAACCAGCTGCAACGCGCCCGCAGGCAAAATGCCGGAGTCCAGCATCAGCCGGACGCATAGTTCGGTTACGTAGCACGAGTTCGTTGCCGGCTTTACGATGGCCGGAACGCCTGCCAAGAGTGTCGGGGCCAGCTTTTCCAACATCCCCCAGACAGGAAAGTTGAACGCGTTGATATGAACCGCCACGCCGTGCAACGGGGTGCAGATGTGTTGCCCCAGAAAGGTGCCATTGCGGGACAGTTGCTCAACCTCACCGTCCAGGTAGACATGTCCGTCCGGCATCTCACGTCGGCCTTTCGAAGCGAAGACGAACATCGTGCCGATGCCGCCGTCAATGTCGATCAAGTGGTCCGACTGTGTAGCACCTGTGCTGAAAGACAGGTCATACATTGCCTGCTTATGCTGACCCAAATGAATGGACAATGCTTTGAGCATCTTGGCCCGTTCATGGAACGTCATCTTCCGCAGCGCCGGCCCACCGACATTGCGCGCATAGTCAAGCATCCCCTGCACATCCAAGGCGCTATTGCCGGCCGCGGCGATCACCTCGCCTGTGACCGCGCTTGTAATATTGCGGGCACCCGCACCGGGCGAAACCCATTCACCGGCTGCGAAGCTGGAAATCTGTTGGATTGTCATGAGCGTCTCCTCATCTGCTGTGTGATCTTCGCGCGGCCGTATGCCCGTCTCACGAAATCATAATATAAACCGTACGGTCGGTGAATAAATTGGCGAATTGGAATCGAAACCGTACATCTCAGACTTGCGCTGGCAGTCGCGCGAAACCCCGAAATCGAATGCGCCCGCCTCGTTCAGCGCCGTCAGTGATGCGATAGGTCGGAAATCGCGCCAGAAACCGTCCGACGGCCACGCGTCCCTCCATACGCGCCAAGGTCAGGCCAACGCAGGTATGGGGGCCTCCGGCAAACGCATGATGCTTGTTGGGGCGTCGATCCAATACAACTTCATCAGGTTGTTCAAACTGCCGCGAATCGCGATTGGCTGCGCCGATGCACAGGTGAATGTCTGTACCTGCTGGAATGGTCTGACCATGGAACGTCACATCTTCAGTGGTCAGACGGTTGCCAAATTGATTTGGGCTTTCCAGCCGCAGGAACTCGTCCACCGCCGTGTTGATCAGATCCGGATTGGCCAGCAGCTCGGCCCGTTTGTCGCGGTGCCGTTCCAACAGTTCCAATGCGTTGCCGATCAGGTTGGTGGTGGTCTCGTGCCCCGCATTCAGAATGAAAATGCAGTTCTGGTAGAGCTCGACCTCGGTCAGGCCACCATCGGTGTCATCCTGCATCAACCGTGTCAGGACATCCGTCGCAGGATCTCCGGGGTTGGCCCGGCGATCTTCAATGATGTGCCGAAGAAAGTCCTTGAAATCAGAAACCGAGCGGTTGCCCCACTCTTCCTGCTCGGGCGTCAACTGAGGCTCCAATGCGCCCAGTATGGCCAGAGACCAATCCCGCAAAGGCCCGCGTTCTGATCGGGGAATGCCAAGCAGGTTGCCGATGATCTCGATCGGGATGGCCCCGGCGAAATCCTCGATCAATTCTACCGGGCCCTTGGCTTGCATCTCGTCCAGCAACCCATCGACAAGTTGAACCAGGCCCGGTTCCATCTGCGCCAGCGCCCGTGGGTTCATCGCGCCAACCATGACCTTGCGGACGCGGGTATGCAGGGGCGGGTCATTGAACACAAGGCTGGTGGTATGGTGTTCGTACAGCGGGCTGTCGATCCCGTATTTTGGGCCGAAAACCGCCTTTTTATCCGATATGAAACGCACCGTATCCCGGTAAACCAGATCCAGGTCATCATGTCGCGACAGGATCACCGATCCGTCGGGCTGCCAGCAGACGGGCGTGTCTTCGCGCAACGCGGCGTAGGTTGGATAGGGATCCGTATGAAACCCGTCCGGGAGCGCTGTCAGAGAGAACATCAGTGACCCATCGCTCCCATTTGTTCGGGAAGGACCAGAACCAGCCAGGGCACCAGAACAATCAGGGCCAGACGGAAGATGTCTGCCACCCAGAACGGGGTGACTCCTTTGAAGATTGTTCCGGTCGATACGTCCCCGACCACGCCTTTCAGAATGAACACGTTCAGGCCCACGGGCGGCGTGATCAAACTGATCTCGGTCACGACGACAACGACAATGCCGAACCAGATCGGATCATATCCCAGTGACGTGACCAATGGGAAAAAGATCGGCACCGTAAGCAACAGCATCGACAGCGATTCAAAGACGCACCCCAGAATAATGTAGATCCCGAGGATCATCAGGATCACGACGAAGGGTTCCACCTCATACGCGGTGACCAGAGCGATCAACGCTTCGGGCAGACCAGCCAGGTTGATGAAATTCGAGAAGATCTGCGCCCCGATCAGAACCGAGAACAGCGCCGCGGCGGTGAAACTGGTTTCCTTCAGCACTTCAAAGGTCGAACCAAGTGTCAGCCCACCGCGCGACAATGCAATCAGGAATGCACCCATCGCGCCCATACCGGCAGCCTCGGTCGGGCTGAACGTCAGGTTCAGAGGATAGAAATCGAACACTCCGTACAAACCGCCGATCACCAGGAAGAACAGCAGCAACACGGCCCAGACCGAGCGCAACGCCGTAAGGCGCTCGCCCCAGCCGTGGCGTTCACCTGCAGGGCCGGACTCGGGCCTGCGCCAAACAGTCCAGCGCACGGCGAACAGATAAAAGAGGATACCAAGTACGCCTGGGATGATGCCAGCAACGAAAAGTTTGCCGATCGAGGTTTCGGTCAGCAGGCCGTAGATCACCAGAATAACCGACGGTGGGATCAGGATGCCCAGCGTGCCACCGGCGGCAATCGACGCCGTTGACAGCTCATCCGCGTACCCATAGCGTCGCATTTCCGGCATCGCGACTTTGGACATGGTCGCAGCCGTTGCCAGCGAGGATCCGCAAATGGCCGAAAAGCCACCGCACGCGGCGACCGTCGCCATTGCGATACCACCGCGGAAGTGGCCCAGAAAAGCGTTTGAAACCGCGTATAGTTCGCGCGCGAGCCCGCCCTTGTTCACGAACAGGCCCATGAGGATGAACAGTGGCACGACCGACAGGCCGTAGTCCTGTGCCGTGTCCGTAATCTGACGACCCACCATCGACATCGCGGCCTTCAGTCCGCGCTCGGACAGGATGCTGCCACCGCGCTCATATGCGAACCCAAGCGTCCCCACTAGACCCATCGCAAACACAATGGGCAAGCGTACCAACACAAGAACCAGGACAAGGGCGAAACCGATCAGTGCGGCAGTCATTAGGCGTGCTCCGACAAGGTTTGGGGGGCAAAAATGTACAAAAGACCGGTGATGAACATCGCAACGGCCGTGATTGCAGTGAAGGCGGCGATGAACCAACCAACATAAAAGACCGGGATTGAGAGGTATTCGGTAACGTCGCCGTAATCCCGTGCACGTTCAGCCAAAATCCAGACGCGCTGAATCGGCCAGATCAGCATGATGCCGGACACCAGATAGACGATCGCATCGCGCGCTCTGCTCAGCCGCAAGCGTGAGAAAATTCCATCCGTCAGGTCGACTGCGATTTGCCCCTTCCCTGCCGAGATCATCGGCAAGACCGAGAACACAAGGATCGCCATCAGAATCCGCGTCAGTTCGGTTGCCGCCTCGATCGGAGCATTGAAGACAGAGCGCAGGATAACGTCAAAAAAGGTCATCACCATCAGGATGAACAGCGCCACACAGGCCAGCACCGTCGGAATGATACTGACGCGACGCGCGAAGGTCACGATAGATTGCATGATTGGCCCCCAACGGGTGAAATTGGCTGGCGGGTCAACCCCGCCAGCCGGGCTGCGTTACTGAGCGGCCATTTCGTTAACGATCATGTCATATGCGGCTTGCGCATCAACACCGGTGCCATTGACCTCTTCGATGACCCTGGCGCGCACATCGGCAGCAATCGCATTGAACTTTTCCAGATCTTCAGCGGACGCTGCATTGATCGCGTTGCCCTCGGTCTGTTCGGTCGCCTCACGGCCGATCGCGTCGATCTCATCCCAGATTTTACCGATTTCGCGGCTCAGCGGTTCACCGAAAACCTTTTCTTCCAAAGCAGCCTGCATATCGGCGGGCAGATCCGCAAACGTGTCTTCGTTCATGATAAACGCAAACGACCCGCGATACAGGCCACCCGGAACTTCATAGACATTTTGCGCCACTTCAGTCAGCTTGAAGCCTTTGCGGGATTCAAACGGCATGACGACACCATCAGCAGCTTTCGAAGCGAGTGTCTCGTATACTTTCGGCGCAGGTACCTGGATTCCGGTTGCGCCCAGCGCCGTGCCGACGTCGCCGCCCACACCACCTGGGATACGAACCTTGAGACCCGCCACTTCGTCAAGCGTGGTCACGGGGCTGCTGGAGTGAAGCTGTGCCGGGCCATGGGTGTGCAGCGCGACCACTTTCACACCGCGATGTTCGTCCGCCGCCTTGAGATACTGGTCGTATGTACGCCAATACGCGACCGAGGCCGCTTCGGCCGAGCCCTCATATCCGGGCAGCTCAATCATCTTGGTGGTGACGAAACGACCGGGCTGGTATCCATGAAAGATGATCGAAGCATCCGCTGCGCCATCCATGATCAGGTCCATCTGCGCCGGCGGCGGGGCAATTCCCAGCTTCAATTCTGCAGTGACTTTGCCGTCGGTAGCTTCTTCGACCATTTCCACGAATTTCGGCCACATCTTCGCGTTGATGCCGTGGGTTGGCGGTGCCCAGCTGGAAATCGTCAGCGTATAATCCGCCGCCAGTGCCACTGTGCCCGATACGGCCATCGCGGCCGAGGCCAAAAGAGTGCTCAACTTGGTGAATTTCATGGTTTTGTCTCCTCCCTGTGAAACATGACTCGAGAATGCGTTAATGGTCACTTTTGTAACCATCAACATGTTAATAGTTTTCGGATCGACCCGCGACACGCCACGAACCGGGGCTTTCTTTCGCTACGGTTAGCATATTTGCGTTGGACCGGCTGTTTCCGATTTCATTGCAATAGTTCATCGGCCCTCCTCTCCAGCGCGGGAAGCCGTATCCATGGATTTGAACCATATCGACGACTTCTGCGTTTTCCGCGGTCCCTTCTTCAATGATCAAAGCGCCTTCGTTGGCCAGAACCGCCAGCAGTCTTGAAGAGATATCCTCGTCCGAAAAAGCCCGCCGGGTGATGCCCTGCTGGTCAGAATAGGCTTCGATCAATGCCTCAACTTCGGAATCCCGAACTGAGTTGCGACTGCCTTCTTCGTAGCGATACCACCCTTTGCCAGTACGCTGGCCAAAACGCTCCATCTCACAAAGCTGGTCTGCGATGGTGACATAGCGTTCATTCGGGTCGCGGTGTGCTGCATTGCGTTTGCGGTTCGCCCAGGCAATTTGAAGACCGGTCAAGTCCTGAAGCTCATAAGGACCCATAGGCATCCCGAACGCCCGCATCGCATGATCCACCTGATAGGGAAGCGCCCCATCTGCCAGCAGATAATCGGCCGCGCGCCGATAGGCTGCCAACATGCGGTTCCCAATGAACCCATCGCAGATACCCGACAGCACCGAAACCTTGCGGAGCTTTTTCCCAAGCGCGAATCCCGTTGCGACAACTTCGGGAGACGTTTGCGGAGTGTGCACGACCTCGAGCAGCTTCATGACATGGGCCGGGCTAAAGAAATGCAGACCTATGCAACGGGTCTGATTAACGACGCCCGCGAAAATCTCGAGCGGGTCCAGATAGGACGTATTGGTGGCCAAAATAGCATCGCAGCTCATATGCCTGGCCAGCTCGTCAAATACCTGCTGCTTGACGGACAGGTCTTCAAAAACAGCCTCGATCACCAGTTCAGCATCCGCAGCTTCTGAATACCGGTTCACCGCACGAAACGAAGCAAGGCGATCCCGAAGCTGCGCCTCGGACATCTTACCTCTCTTGACCGAGCCTTGCAGCAGATTCTCAACCCGATCGTGCGCTGCCGCCGCGGCGTCCGCGTCTCGCTCGATCAACGTCACGGACAGCCCGCCGTTCAGGGCCGCAGTTGCGATCCCTGCCCCCATTAATCCTCCTCCGACAACGGCTATCCGTGTTATGTCACGGGCGGCCACCCCTTTGATCAACGAAGGTTTGGACACGGCACGTTCAGCAAAAAACGCGTAGCGCAAAGCGCGGCTTTCCGGGCATTGGCGCAACTCCAGATGGCGCGCGCGCTCTTTCGGTTGTGCGGTGGTAAATGGCTCAACCGACCAACCAAGCGCCGTCAGGTTTTCCAACGGCGATTTCTGACCCTTGGCGCGCTTCTTCAAAGCCTGGCGGCTCGCCTTCAACAGATCCGGCGCAAATTCCGCCACAGCACGCTGGCTGACAGGTATTGGGCGTTCGGGCAGGTCGGCAACCAAGTCCAGAACAGCACTCTTAGGGTCTTCGGCGACGCGGTCGACGCCGCCAAGCTCGGCCAGTGTCTCTGCCTTGAGAATTTTGCCCGAACAGGCCATGTCAATTGCAGCCCGCATCCCGACCAGACGCGGCAATCGTTGTGTGCCCCCTGCCCCGGGGATCAAACCCACATTGACTTCCGGCAGGCCAAAACCTGTTCTCGGCGCTGCGATCCGCCATGCACAGGCCATGGCGATTTCGAACCCGCCACCCAGCACGTTGCCATGCATGCAAGCGATGAACGGAACCTCGCTGTCTTCGATTTTCTGAACCACGTCAGGCAAATGTGGCTCGACCGGCGGTGCGTCGAATTCGGACATGTCGCCGCCCGCGACAAATGTTTTACCAGCGCAACACAGCACGGCCACGCGCGCGCCCTTGACCGCATCAACCGCGTCAGACAGCCCCTGGCGAACACCTGTCGACGTCGCGTTTACCGGCGGGTTGTCAATTGTGACCCACGCCACGTCGCCCTTAAATTCAACGCTCACCAGCGACGACTGCGACATTTGCAATCCCTTTGATCGGTTCAGATTCGGTTCGGGTTTATATATTGACCAACCGTTCGGTTAATGCAATGATTAAGTTGAAACGAGAACAGATGAGACAGTCATGAACGATACGATTCTTGTACAAGACAACGGGAACTGGGTCGAAATCACCCTGAACCGCCCGGACAAGTTGAACTCGTTCAATGAAGAAATGCACATGGCGCTGCAGGATGCACTGAAAGCCGCGCGCGACGGCGGCGCCCGCGCGGTATTGCTGACCGGTGCCGGGCGTGGCTTTTGTGCTGGTCAGGACCTCGGTGATCGCGATCCGTCGAAAATGGATGGCCCGCCGGATTTAAGCAAGACGGTACGCACGTTCTATGGCCCTCTTGTCCGTTTGATCCGGTCGATGAATATCCCGGTGATCTGCGCCGTGAACGGAGTAGCAGCCGGGGCGGGTGCAAATCTGGCGCTGGCCTGTGATATGGTTCTGGCCGCGGAAAGTGCGAAATTCATTCAGAGCTTTTCCAAGGTGGGCCTGATTCCAGACACGGGCGGCAGTTGGCACTTGCCGCGTCTGTTGGGCGAGGCACGCGCCAAGGGGCTGGCCCTGACAGCCCAACCCCTTCTGGCCAAACAAGCCGAAGATTGGGGGTTGATCTGGAAGGCAGTGGCCGACGATCAATTGATGACCGAAGCGCGCGTTCTTGCCGCGCAATTGGCAAACGGCCCCACCCTCGGGCTCGGGCTGACCAAACAGTGCATTCAAACCGCTGCCACCACGTCCCTCTCGGATCAGCTTGAGATCGAAGCGGACGCAATGAAGACCTGCGGGGAAAGCGCGGATTACGCCGAAGGCGTATCCAGTTTTCTTGAAAAGCGGGCACCGAATTTCAAGGGACACTGATGATGACACCCAAGGAACGTGCCACGAGATCCGCTGAAGCGATGTGGGCGAATGACCAAGCCAGCAAATGGTTCGGGATGAATCTGGTCGAAGTCGACGAAGGCCGTGCAGTCCTGACCCTGACAGTCGCGGACCATCACTGCAACGGGCACGGCATTTGCCACGGGGGCGTCACTCATGCCCTGGCCGACAGCGCCTTTGCCTTCGCCTGCAACAGCCGCAACGTGGCAACCGTCGGCCAGCATACGATGATGAGCTATCTCGCGCCCGGAAAAAAAGGGGACCTTCTGACCGCAACCGCGACAGAGGTTGCCGTCACCGGTCGCAGTGGCATCTATGACGTTCGCGTCACCAATCAAGACAACACCCTGATCGCCGAGTTTCGCGGAATGTCCCGCGCGGTTGGCGGGCAGAATTTTCAGGAATAGCTTCGCGACTGGAGGAGTGACGCGATGGAAGACCTTTCCCCAAACAAAGCGGATCTGGACCCGATCGAGATCGCCTCGGTCGACGAAATCCGTGCGACGCAGCTTGAACGCCTCAAATGGTCCGTACGCCACGCCTATGAAAACGTGTCGATGTACAAGCAACGGTTCGACGAATCCGGTGTGCATCCTGACGATCTTCAGCAGCTCTCGGATCTGGCGAAGTTTCCGTTCACGTACAAGAATGATCTGCGTGATAGCTATCCGTTCGGCCTGTTCGCCGTTCCACGCAGCCAGATCATTCGTCTGCACGCCTCGTCCGGTACGACAGGCAAACCGACAGTGGTGGGCTACACAAAAAACGACATCGACAATTGGGCGGATCTGGGCGCAAGGTCCCTGCGCGCATCGGGGTTGCGTAAAGGTGACATGGTGCACAACGCCTATGGTTATGGGTTGTTCACCGGCGGTCTTGGCGCACATTACGGGATCGAGCGGCTTGGCGCGACCGTCGTCCCCATGTCCGGCGGGCAAACCGAAAAGCAAGTCAACCTGATCAACGACTTCCGGCCCGACGGGATCATGGTTACGCCCTCCTATATGCTCAATATCCTTGAGCAGTTCCACAAGGTGGGACTCGACCCGCGTGAAAGCTCGCTGAAGGTTGGTGTGTTCGGTGCTGAACCCTGGACTGACGCAATGCGTGCCGAAGTCGAGGCTGCGTTTGATATGCACGCGGTCGATATCTATGGCCTGTCCGAAATCATGGGGCCCGGGGTGGCCAATGAATGCGTTGAAACCAAGGACGGGCCGGTGATCTGGGAAGATCACTTCCTGCCTGAAATCATTGATCCCGTAACCGGAGAGGTCTTGCCCGATGGCGAAACCGGCGAGTTGGTGTTCACGACCCTGACCAAGGAGGGGTTGCCGATGATACGCTATCGAACCCGCGACCTGACCTGCCTGCTGCCGGGTACAGCACGGTCCATGCGCCGCATGGCCAAGATCACCGGTCGCAGCGACGACATGATGATCCTGCGCGGTGTCAACGTCTTTCCCAGCCAGATTGAAGAACAGGTCATGGCAACAGGGGGCCTTGCCCCTTATTATCAGATCGAGCTGTACAAATCCGGCCGCATGGACGCCATGCGGGTTTTTGTTGAATCGTCCCCGGATTCCACCGACGAACTGTCCAAGACAGCCGCAGCACGGATGCTGACGAAGCGGATCAAGGACGTCGTTGGCGTCTCAACGGAAATTGTTGTAGGTGACCCCGGCGACGTCGAACGCTCTCAGGGCAAGGCGAAGCGCGTCGTCGACAATCGCGATAAGGAATAAGCCGTGGCCCGTACAATCGCTAAAGACCACGACCAGAAGCGGGAACAAATCCTTAAAACGGCAGCCAAAGTGTTCGCCGACCAAGGGTTTGATCGCGCCTCCATGACCCTGTTGGCAAAAGAGTGCGGGATTTCCAAGGCAAACATCTACCACTACTATGACAGCAAGGATGCCATCCTGTATGACATCCTCGAAACCTACCTGCGCGAGCTTCGCGACCGCATCTGCAATGTGGACCTGAATGGCCTCACGCCTGAGCAGAAGCTGCGGAAAGCGGTACGCGAAATCCTGTTTGCCTACCAAGGCGCAGATGACGAACACCGGGTGCAGATCAGCGGCATGAGCGCATTGACCGAGGAACAACAGAAGCTTCTGCGCGGGTATCAGCTGGAATTGGTGAATTTTGTGCGCGACATCCTGAATGAACTGTCTCCGGGAGCCTTCAACGACAACAGGGACAAGCTGCGCGGCGCCACGATGTCAGTTTTTGGGATGCTGAACTGGTATTACATGTGGAACACCGGAGCAGGGTCCAGGGCCCGCGAAGACTATGCTGATCTGGTCAGCACTCTGACCGTCCATGGTATCCACAAGCTTTAGCTGTGGCCTTCGGACAAAGCTGTTCGAAATCTATCGCAGGTATGCCTGCCTTTGTCCCGTTGCCACAGTGCCAGTTTCAGGGCCGTAACGCGGTTCCTCATCCTGACCAGTCAATGCGGAACTCTTCCCGAAAGGCAAAACGCACCAGATGAGCCTCAATTACCCGTTGCCATCCGGCCAGATCACCGCGCGCCCGGGTGGCGGCGGTTACGGCCAGGCTAGTAGCGCTTGCTGAAAGGGTGACGCGGTTCCCGTCTGGAAAGCTTACACTGCCCCGCGTTTCATCGAATGTTACCTGGGCCTTGTGCGACCAGTGTTTGCAAAGCTGTTGCAGGTATTTCGACGCCGCGCCTGTATGCGCAATTCCCGAAGCCACCTGATCGGGCAGCAGGCTGAGCCCATCAGCGGCAGCGGCCCGGATCGCCTTGGCAAACAAGGTCACATCGATATCAGTGGCCACGAATGTTGCCCCCAGATCCAGACATTTTCGCTGCATGACCGGATCCAGCGACAATATCCCTGCTGCCTTGCCTGCCGCAACGATGCGCTGGATCGCATCCAGCACGGCCTCGATCACGTCCGGGTGCCCGGCATTGCCGATATGGCCCATATCAGCGGCCAAATCCGACGGGCCGACGAACACCCCATCGACTTCGGTCGCCAGAATGTCGCCCAGCGCCTCCAGCCCAAGCCTGTTTTCGACCTGCACCAAAAGACAGATCTGCTCGTCCGCCGTTTTCAGATAATCCGGGATAGCCGCAAAACGCGAGGCCCGCGCCAAGGCGGAACCTACGCCCCGAACGCCACGAGGTGGATACTGCACGGCCCGCACCAGTTCGCGCGCCTGATCGCCGCTTTCCACCATCGGCACCAAAATGTTCTGCACGCCGGCATCAAGGTATTGCTTGATCATCCAGGTCTCGCCAATTGGCAGGCGTGCGACGGGGGTACTGCCAGATCCTTCAATCACCCTCACTTGCTCGAGGATCGAGCGCAGATCGTTTGGCGCATGCTCTCCGTCGACCAGCAGCCAGTCAAATTGCGCGGTCGCGGCGATTTCGGCGGTGTAGGCATTGGCCAAGCCGACCCAGCACCCGATCAAAGGGGTTCCCGACGTCAGCGCGGCCTTGAACGTATTGCTTGGTGCGGGCATTGGCGAACCTTTCAGGCGAAATTGATATCGACTGAGCCGAACGGCCCGAAATCCGCGTGGATTTCTGTTCCCGAGGGGCATTCGACCGGGCGGATAAAGCTGCCTGACAGAATAACTTGGCCCGGCGCGATGCTTTGACCGTATTGCGCCATACGGCGCGCCAGCCAGACGACGCTTTCGACCGGATCGTTCAGCACCCCCGCGCCCAGACCGGTTTCTTCGATTTCACCATTGCGGAAGGTCAGCGCACCAACCCATCGCAGATCAAAAGCATCGACCGGATGACGTTCTGCACCCAGAACGATACCTGCATTGGCGGCATTATCACTGATAGTGTCAAACACCGTGCGGGCCTTGCCGGTTTCAGGATCCACACGTTGAATCCGTGTATCCAGAATTTCGATGGACGGCGCGACGCAATCCGTCGCAGCGATGATTTCTTCGCGGGACACGTTTTCTCCGCCAATGGCCGATTTCATCACCAAGGCAATTTCAGCCTCGATCCGGGGCTGAATGAATCGCCCGGCCGGAACGGTGGCACCCCGTTCAAACACCATGTCGTCAAACAGAATCCCACTATCAGGAATGTCGATGTTCAGCGCGTATTGCATGGCTTTCGAAGTCAGGCCGATCTTCCACCCAATCACTTTGCGCCCTTCGGACAGTTTCTGGCGATAGATGGCGTTCTGCACATCATAAGCGTCATCCATGTCCATCTCGGGGTGGCGCAGACTGAGCAGGCCAATCTGTTCATGCGTGCGTTCTGCCTGCAAAAGGTCAGCGGCCGCGCGCACATGGTCTTCGGGCGTCATACCTTTTCATCCTCAACCGTGTTTCGCAGCGTACCGATGCCTTCGACCCAGACCTCGACCACATCACCGGGTGCCAGATATTTCGGCGGGTCGAACCGCGCGCCCGCCCCGGTAGGTGTACCGGTCACAATGATATCGCCGGGCAGAAGCGTCATGAAAGTCGAAATATACTCAATCTCGCGCCGGATCGGGAACATCATGCGGTTCAGTGTATCATCCTGCCGCAACTCACCATTCACGCGGGTTTGAAGACGCGCCTCATCCAGCTGGGCCGCATCCGTGAAAGGAACCAGCCACGGGCCGATGGCCCCAGAGCGGTCCCAGTTCTTGCCTTGGGTGACATTGAACTTGGCGTGCCGAACCCAGTCGCGAATGGTTCCTTCATTACACAGCGTCAGCGCGGCGATGTGGTCATACGCGTCCTGCTGCGAAATGCGGCGGCCAGCCTTGCCAATCACGATGGCCACTTCGCCTTCGTAATCCAGCGTGTGGTTTTCCGGCGGGCGGATCAAAGGCCGGTTATGGCCGGTAAACCCACTGGCGAAACGCGGGAACAGCGACATGTGTTTTGGCTGCACGCTGTCATCCTTGTATTCCGCATTCCGGTCGGGAAAGTTCACCCCGACGCAAAGGATACGTCGCGCATCCGGCATCACCATGTCATATGTAAACTCGGAATGGGTGACAGGTTTGCCGTCGGCGGCTTCTGCCAGTTGATCAAATGCACCGGCAGCGATCACCTCGTAGAGGCTGGCGTATTCGGGGAAGACCGGATTCAAAGCAATTGCACCACCGTCGGTGATTGCCCCAAAAAAACGCTCATCACCCGAAAAGAAAGTTGCAAACTTCATTCAATAGTCTCCCACACGTCCCGGATCACGTCCGCCGCCATCAGCACGTCATCGCGGGTGGTATCGAACTGCCCGACCTGAAAGCGGATGATTTTGCGGCCATCGAACAAGCCTTGGGTCAGGTAAATCCGGCCATCGTCATTCAGCGCGTCCACCAGACGCTGTTGCTGGGCGTCGTCCCCGGGACAGCGGAAGGAAAACAAGCTGAGGATCGGGCCGGTTGTGATCTCGAACCCCTCGATCGAACCGATCTTTTCCGCCAGTTCGCTGGCCCATGTCACGTGGTTGCGGATGCGTTCGCGCAATCCTTCCAACCCGTATGACCGCAACAGGAACCAGATTTTCAACGCCCGGAACCTGCGGCCCAAAGGGATGGTCCACTCAGAGTAATTTGTCACCTCTGCACCGGTTGTCTTGAGGTATTCCGGTTCAATTTTCAGCGTATTGAGCTGGGGCGCGGCGTCTCGCAAGAACTGGATGGCACAATCGAATTGCGCGCCCATCCATTTATGCGGGTTGAAGACAATGCTGTCATAGCGACCGGCCCCCTGCCACAAAGCCTTGCGAAATTCCGGGCAGATCATAGCCGATCCCGCCCAAGCGGCGTCGAGATGGGTGTAGAGGTCGTATTTTTTCGCAATGTCAGCTACGGCCATAAGGTCGTCGCAAGCCCCCACTCCTGTGCCGCCGGTAATGGCAACGATCCCGGCCGGAATATGCCCGGCGGCAATGTCATTCTGAATGGCGGCCTCAAGCGCCGAGGGAACAATCCCGAAGTTCGGCCCCTGTGTGGGCAATTTGACCAGATTGTCCTGACCAATCCCAGCGATCCAGCAGGCCCGGTCAATCGACGAATGCACCTGATCCGAACAATAAATCCGCAATGCACCCTTCGCGTTCAGACCTTCTCGGTTGCCGGTAAAGCCGGTGGCCCGTTCCCGCATGGTCAGCACTGCTGATAACGTAGCCGAAGAGGCGCTGTCCTGAATGACGCCGGTCATGCCCTCAGGCAATCCAAGGGCCTGCCGCAACCATTCGACCATGACGCCTTCAACCTCGGTTGCGGCAGGCGATGTCTGCCACAACATGCATTGCGCTGCGATAGTCGTCACCAGCATCTCGGCCAACATGGACGGGGGCGCAGCATTGGCCGGGAAATACGCAAAGAAGCGTGGGTGCTGCCAATGGGTGATGCCCGGCATCACGATCCGTTCGAAATCGGCCATGATGGCGTCCATCGGCTCGCCTGTTTCGGGTGGTACTGGCACAAGCTGGGCCGCGATTTCCCCCGGCGCGGTCTGCGCCCGCACGGGACGTTCAGCAAGTGTCTTGTGATAATCCGCCGCCCATTTCGAGATGTGCTGACCCCAATACGAAAACGTGTCCCAGTTCATCTACTGACTTTCCTTTGTGACGGGATCACCGCCAAGTCCTCGTGTTCCGTTGCTTGCGTCACACCGAAAAGCTGACATTTGCCTGACCGGTGCCAGAGCTGCCGAAATACGGGGTGTAAATGTCAATTTCACCTTTGTAGCTTCCCCAACCCAACGCACCAAACAGCAAAGCGGTGTCATTCATGGCGCATTCGCCAGTGCATTTCTTTGCATAGTCCGGCAGCATTTCAAGGAACTCTTCAAACCTGCCCTGCTGCCACAACTCCAGAACGCGCGTGTCCATCTGGCGGTTGAACTCGCCATTCACTGCATTCAACCCGTCGACCGAGCGTTCATTCGGCGTGAAGTCGTGGCTGAGCGAGCCGGACGCCAGAATGGAAACATTGCGGTCCGAACGTCGGATGCCTTCGGCAATGGCCTCGCCCCAGGCCCGGTTTTCTGCAATCGACGAGAATTGATTGACTGCCACCGGCAATACCCGGGCATTCACACCATCGTTGATGAAATGCATCGGCAGCAGGGTGCCGTATTCCATGCCCATGTCGGGGTGCGAATGGCCCAGCGCCCGCTCTCCCCGTTCGCGCAGAACGTCAAGGATGGTTTCCCCCAGTTCGTGATCGCCGCGATAATCGAACTCCATATCCGCCAACATATGCGGCAGTTCGTGACTTATGAATCGACCCTTGTGACGTTCTTTCGTATTCAGGTGAAACCCTTGATTGGTGATCCAATGGGTGTCGAACACAATGAACGTCTCGACCCCGCGATCTATCGCGTCCTGACGCAGGCGTTCATACCCATCAATGGCAGATTGCCGGATGCCTTTGTATTTTGGCATCGTGTGGGACATCCAGATGCTGGGTACATGCGTAATCTTTGCGGCCTGTACTATCTTTCCCATGGCAATTCCTCCTCGTGAAATGGGCTTGCCCCAGCCGGGGTCGGCCTATGAGATCTACTTACCCAACTGCATGATCTTGTGCTGACCAGTGGCAAAGCCAATGTGTTTCTGTTCCATATAGAATTCAAAGCTCCAGTCGCCGCCATCCCGGCCGATGCCGGACGCCTTGACCCCTCCGAACGGCGTTGGCAAGTGACGTACGTTCTCCGAATTCACCCAGATCATTCCAGCCTCCAGCCTGTCTGTAAACCGAAGCGCGCGGGTCAGATCATTGGTCCAGACATAGCCGGTCAGGCCATAAGGTGTGTCGTTGGCGATCTTCAGCGCCTCGTCCTCGGTCGAGAACGGGATCGAGGTCAGGACAGGGCCAAATATCTCTTCCCGTGCGATGCGCATCTGGTTGGTGGCATTGGTGAACAGGGTCGGCCGGACAAAAAAGCCCGCATCCCCCACCTTGACGCCGCCAGCGGCGACAGTTGCGCCATCTTCCTTGGCGACGTCGAAATAGCTCGTAACCTTGTTGTAGTGTTCTTCAGTCACCAATGGCCCAATCTCGGTCTCCGGGTCCAAGGGGTGGCCCACCTTGATGCTGTTGACGCGTTCAATCAGTCTGGCTTCGAATTCTTCCTTGATCGTGTCCTGCACCAGAAGTCGCGAAGACGAGGTGCAGCGTTCGCCATTGATCGAATAGATCATAAAGATCACGGCATCCAACGCGCGGTCCAGATCTGCATCGTCAAACACGACAACGGGGTTTTTTCCGCCCAATTCCAAATGGTTGCGCTTATGGGTGTCTGCGCCTTGCTTGACGATCAGACTGCCAGTACGGCTTTCGCCCACAAAAGCAATGGCCTTGATCAGTTCATGCTCGCACAAAACCTTGCCAGCGTCGGGGCCAAATCCGTTGACCGTGTTCAGTACACCTTTGGGTAGCCCTGCCTGTTCGGCGATTTCCACCAGCAGGCGAGCCGTCAGAGGGGAATCCTCGGCGGGTTTATGAACCACCGTGCAGCCCGCAGCCAACGCAGGCGCGATCTTCCAGGTCGACAGCATGAACGGCGTGTTCCACGGGGTGATCACGCCAACCGGGCCAATTGGCACACGGGTCGTAACATTTATCAGTGTCGGAGACTTCAGGTACTGCCCGTCCCGTGCCTGAATCACCTGATCCGCGAAATACCGGAAGTTCTCCGCGCCCCGTAACGCTGCCTTTGACATGAAGCGCAGAGTCTGCCCTGTGTCCCAGCACTCGCACAGTGCTATTTCCTCGGCGCGGGCTTCAATGCCATCAGCCACATTCAACAAAATGCGACGGCGTTCGGTGGCGGGAATGTCTCGCCACTCTGCAAAGGCTGCATGAGCGGCCTTGGCTGCCGCGTCAATATCATCACCCGTGCCATGGGCAACATCACAGATCACGGATTTATCGACGGGCGAGACAGACTGAAACACTCCGGCAGATCCGTTCCGATCTTCACCCGCGATACGGTTGCGGATACCAGTTTCCCGGAACCGGTCCAGAAAGCCGTTCAACTTTTCGATGTTTGTGTCCAATGCACTCATGCGTCAGGTCTCCTGCGTGGTCGCCACCAGGTGGTCGCGGATCGTACCAACCTTGGGCGACAGCTTGGGGTCGATGTCACGCATCTCAAGCGAGAGCGCGATGGAATGCTGTGAAAAAACCGGCGCCAGATATGCTTTGACCGCCTCAAAAATGCGCTGGGTGGCGTCATGTTTGACATCAGTGGGCCGGCCTGCCCGCAGGCGGATCGAGATATCAATAAACCCATGCGCCGGGTTGCCGTCCGCTATGGCGTAATGATCGACCCGCGTCGCGCGCACACGAATGCCCGGCATCGGAAAGGTCTCAATCTCAGCAGCCGTTGCCCGAATGCATTCGCATAGGCCATCCATGTCGATCCTGTCTTCCAGATTACCGGAGTATTCGACGTGGAAGTGGGGCATGGTTTCTCCTCTATTAGTTAACATGTTTAGTATTTAATGCAATCCCTGTCAAGAGATTGCTTTGTTAATCTTTGCAATTTCCGAGATGACATTCTAGAAGGCCGCATGAACACTCAAAGCCATTCCAAAAGCACCGCCCGGTCCCTTCCGATCGCGCTGCTGCGAGCCCGCGAAACCGTCATGGCTCCGATCCGGGACATGCTGCAAGGCATCCAACTGACCGAGCAGAAATGGCGCATCCTGCGTGTTCTGGACGAGCTGGGCGAAGTGGAACAAAGCACCATCGCGCACGAGGCATGCCTGCTGCTACCCAGCGTGACCCGCATTTTGCGCACGATGGAGGCCGATGGCCAGATCACCCGCCGTCAGGATAGCGACGACAAGCGCCGCACCATGGTCAAGATCACGGATTCAGGCCGCTTTATCCTCAAGGAGAACCTAACCACATCACTCGCCATCTCTAGTAATATCGAAGCGCAGATGGGCACCGAGAAACTGGATCAACTGCTGGACCTGCTCGAGGAATTGCAGGCCATCAAAGCCTGACCCCGCCCCAACAGGACGGGGTCGTTTGAATACTTACAGGGTCCCCAATCCAGCGTCCAAAGCCGATAGAATTCTAGTCACATCTTCCGAAGTGACGATCAGCGGCGGCGACAGAATGATGTTGTTGCCTGATACGCGGACCATCACGCCGTCTTCATATGCAGCTTTCTGAACCTGTAGCGGCAGGTGTTTTGCGATAGGTGCCTTGGTCGCCCGATCCGAGACCAGTTCCAATGCACACATCAGGCCCTCACCGCCCCGCACGTCCCCGATCGCGTCATGCTTGTCGGCCAGCTTTTGCAAGCCGGCAAACAACTCATCCCCGCGCGCGGCAGCGTTTTCCCAGATCCGTAGGCGGTTGATCTCGGACAGGGCGGCCAAAGCTGCGGCCGCCCCGACCGGATGGCCGGAATAGGTATACCCCTGATCGACGGATGCCAGACCCGTAGTGTCACTTTCAAAAACCTCTGCGACCGCGCCCGAAATCATGGCCGCGCCAAAAGGGAAATACCCATTGGTGATCGCCTTTGCCGTCGTCATGATATCCGGCTGGACGCCCCAGTGCCGCGCACCGCTTTCACTGCCGGTGCGACCAAAAGCGGTGATAATCTCGTCCGAGATCAGCAGGATGCCGTGTCTGGAACAGACCTCGCGCACCATGGGCATGAAACTCTTGTGCGGCGGGATTACGCCTCCTGCCCCGAGAACCGGCTCCATGATGAAGGCCGCAACAGTGCTTGCACCCTGGAATGCGATCTCGGCCTCAAGCGCCTTGACACAAAGCTGCGCCAGACGCTCGGGATCGGTTTCGTCAAACGGATTGCGATAGGTCCAGGGGGCCGGCACGTGGTAGCAGCCCGGCATCATCGGCTCATACACCGCGCGGAACTTCTGGTTGCCGTTGACAGAGGCGGCAGCAAAATGAGTGCCGTGATAGCCCTGCTTTAGGCTGATGAACTTGGTACGTCCGGCTTCACCCCGGACTTTGTGATACTGGCGCGCAAGTTTCAGAGCTATTTCGACAGAATCCGACCCACCCGACGTAAAGAAAGCGCGGGTCAGCCCGTCAGGCTCAAAGAACTGGGCCAGTTCATAAGACAGCTCAATCGCCTTGTCGTTGCTGGTGCCCCGAAAGGTGGAGTAGTAAGGCAACGCATTCAGTTGATCCGCTATGGCCCGCTTCACCGGTTCACAGGAATAGCCCAGATTGACGTTCCACAGCCCCCCTACGGCGTCCAGCGCCCTGTGGCCATCGACATCAATGATGCTGACCCCTTCACCACCGCTGAGAATGGTCGGCGGGTTCTTCCGGCTGTCGGCGGGATGCGCCATCGGGTGCCAGAAGTATCGGGCGTTGTTTTCCTTCAGAAAGTTGGAGTCTTTCATGTCGCGGGTCTCCGAGTGTTGAATCCGCCCCGGGTCACGGGTGGAATTCGGTTGGAAAGGAGTCGGGCAACTGGCCGCCAAAACCAGCGGTCAGATCAGCCGAAAGTGAATGCAACGTTGACAGTATTGCCGGAAGGCGGTCGCTGGTTGCCCGGGTTTCAGGGACAGCTATTGCGATGGTTCCCAGTGCAATCTGATCGATGCCGAAGATCGGCGCGGCATATCCAAAAACACCTTCTTCGTAACTGCCGCGGCTGTCGGCCCAGCCTGAAACTCTGATCTTTGCGACCCGCTCTTTGATGAGCTTCGGATCAGTAAGCGTGGCTTGTGTAAACCGTGCCTGCACGTCCTGATCCAACTGCTCCAAAAGGTGAGTCGGTCCGAAACTGAGCATGCACAGACCGGAAGCCGTCGCATTGAGCGGAAGCATCTCGCTGGGATCAAGACTGACCCGGACACTGTGCCGCGTTGTTTCCACCACCAGCGCTGTCTGTAATCCCGTTTTCTCCAGCAAGGACAGATGCAGGGATTCACCGACCATCTGCATTGCGGCCTGCATTTTTTGGCGCGCGCCCTCAATGCCGGGTCTGGCGATCTCTCGCAGTGCGGCCAAACGCAATGCCGCCGGCCCGATGGCATAAGTTTTTGTCATCGGATTCTGTTCGATCAACCCGAACTCCTCAAGCGCGCGCAGGTGGCGCAATGCCGTTGCCTTGTTCAGCCCGGACAACCGCGCCAGGTGACTCAGCCCGATCTCTGGGCGGGCATTGGAAAAGTAATCCAGCATTTTTAGGGCGTTAAGGGCTGTGCCCATGTGCGTATCGTCCTCTTGCTCAGGTAATACTTGACAGAACTAACTTAACAAAGCAACATTATTATTGTTAACGCGGTTCAAATATTGAACCACTAACGGGAGGTGTCAATGAAGAAATTTCTAACAGCCGCCGCTTTTGCAGCTTCGGCCACTGTCGCACTGGCAGAGTACCCTGAGAAGCCGGTAAGCTTTGTCGTACCTTGGCCTCCGGGCGATCTGGAAGATGTCCTTACCCGGATGATCGCCGACGAATTCCAGGCCATGTACGGTGTGCCTGCTGCTGTCGTGAACAAACCCGGAGGTGGCGGTGGCCCATTCCCCGGCGCTGTCGAGGTGGCAACCGCTCCGACGGATGGTTACACCATCGGCTCTTTCGTCATCGGAGTACCCGTCATTGGCCCCGAGATCGGAATTCCCGAACTCAACCCGAATCCTTTCGATCCAATTGGCATCTTCCTGACTTATCCCTTCGTCATCGCAGCGAGCAAAGACGCACCGTTTTCAAGCTGGGAAGAACTGGCCGAATACGGCAAGGAAAATGACGTGGCGCTTGGCCATTTCGGATCGGTTCTGCCGCCCACTCAGGTCACCTTTGCAGCAGCCGTCGGCAGCGGGTTCGACTTTGCCAGCGAAGCGGCATTTGACGCCCTGGATTGCAACACGCTGGCCTCAGGCGACGTGGATGTAATCAATACGACGCTACAGCTTATCCTTCCCTGCCTTGATCAGGTGAACGTCCTTGCCAGCATCGGTGGCGAGCGGATTTCACTGGTTCCGGATACGCCGACGATCGTGGAACTCAATCCGGACCTGCCATTGGCTCTTTGGAACGGGCTGTTTGTGCACAAAGACACGCCTGCCGACGCGCGTGAAAAGATCTCGGCTGCCGCCCAGAAAGCGTTGTCCTCGGACAAAGCCAAGAAGCTGGCTGAGGAAACAGGCGCACTGATCTACTGGCAGGACCCGGACGCATCCAATGCTCAGATCGAGCAGGACAAAGCCTCTTTTGCCAAGATCGAAGAGATTCTGGGCGAATAGTCCGAAGAAGGCCCGGCAAGGTCGAACAACGCCGGGCCTTTTTCTTTCAAACAGGAGGCCAAAATGATAGCAAAGACGCTGCAAGACATGTTCCGACGTTATCGACGTCCTGGCGATATTGTCTTTGCCTTCCTTTTCTTCGGTTTCTCCCTGTTCCTTCTCAGCCAGATCGGCACTGAGACTCAGGCTGTCAAACGAACCAAGTGGTTTGCCCAGCCCGCCCTTTGGCCCCAGATCGCGATCTGGGGCATGGTTTTGTTCAGCGGCCTCCACTTGCTGAGCTCTTTCCTGTCCCCGCGCATTCCCGGACGTTTGCGAGAGGTGACGTTCTGGTTGATGTCCCTCGAATACGTTGCCTACTTCCTGATCTATGTCGTGGCGGTTCCGTGGCTTGGGTATCTGCCCTCCACCATGCTTTTTGCGGCCCTGCTGACGATACGATTGGGATTTCGACTGCCTAGAGCTTTTTGCGTTGCACTTACCTTCGGCGCGGTCGTGGCCGTCGTCTTCCGCGCGCTGCTTCATGTGAACATTCCTGCCGGTCGGATATACGAATTCTTGCCCGATGGGCTGCGCGCCTTTGCGCTGACCTACCTGTGAGGCCAAGATGGACAATCTGATTTCCGGCTTTGCAATTCTGGCACAGTGGCAGGTCGTCGTGGCACTAGTCATCGGATCGGTGGGCGGCGTCATCATCGGCGCGTTGCCCGGCGTCGGCGCTGCTGTGGCAATTGCCATTCTGCTGCCCGCCACCTTCGCGTTTGAGCCCATCGTCGGCCTGACCCTTCTGTTGGGCATTTACGGGTCGTCCATGTATGGCGGTGCAATTCCTGCCATTCTGATCAACACGCCTGGCACGGCCGTCAACGCACTGACCACCTATGACGGCTATCCCATGACCAAGCGCGGCGAGGGACACCGAGCCCTGTCGCTGGCCTATTCGGCGTCGTTTTTCGGCGGCATCTTCTCGATCCTCTGTCTGATCATCCTATCGCCTGTGTTGGCCTGGGTTGCCCCACATTTCGGAAGCCGCGAAATATTCCTGGCTGCGTTAATGGGTATCCTTCTGGTGATCCTGGCCCATCGCGGGCAGACCTTTTCGGCCGCGATGCTGGCGTTCTTCGGCATTTTCCTCAGCACCGTCGGTCTGGAACCCGTCAAATACACCAAACGTTTTACCTTTGACCAAACCTGGCTTTCGTCAGGTGTCGATCTGATCGTGGTGGTTCTTGGGCTGTTCGCCATCAGTCAGGCGCTGCTGCTGCTGGTCGACAAAGAACACGCGCCGGGCGAGGCCCATGTGCGCGGCAGCATCTTCGCGGGCCTCAAAGAACTACTAGGCCTGAAACGCATCGCAACGGTGTCGTCATCGCTGGGTGTGCTCATGGGCATGGTACCGGGCACAGGCGAATTCACATCACAGTTCCTCTCATACACATACGCACAGAAAACCTCTGAAGACCCCGACAAATTCGGCGATGGGTCACCAGAAGGTCTGGTGGCGTCCGAGGCGGCCAACAATGCCGTTCCTGGGGCCGCAATGATTCCGCTGCTGGCGCTGGGTATTCCAGGCGAAGCGCTGACCGCGATGATGCTTTCGGTCTTCTATGTTCACAACGTGATTCCCGGACCACAGCTTTTTGCCGATCAGATGGATTTTGTTATGGCACTGTACATGTCGCTGATCCTGCTCAATGTGATCGTTCTGGTCTTTTTGTTGTTCTCGACCAATCTGTTGCTGAAGATCATTCAGATCCCGACGCGCTTTCTGGGGATCATGATCCTGACGCTTTCCTTTGTCGGTGTATTTAGCCTGCGCAACTCAGTCACGGACTGCGCCATTGCCGCCGGGTTCGGCGTGTTCGGGCTGATCCTGAAGCGCCTGAACCTGCCCATTGTTCCGATCATTCTGGGCATGGTTCTGGGCGGGATCATGGAAGTCAAACTGCGCAGCGCCATGGCGCGGGTGAAGACACCACTTGATTTCATTGACCGGCCGATTGCCGCAATACTATTCATCATGATCCTTGGGATCATTCTGCTCCACGTTCGCTCGCTGATCAAGGAACACAAGGAACGCATCACACCGCAACCGGTTCTCGACGAAGACTCAACTCAGCAAGGATAACCCCCCATGGACCAATCCTCGATTGATGCGCTGCGTGCGCAGGACATTGCTCCGCGCGGGCATTTCATAAACGGCCGCTTTCAGGATGGCGAAACCGGGGCCCGGCATCAAGTTCTGTCTCCGATCAACGGTCAGCCTCTGGCGCTGATCGCCGAGGGCACGCCTGCGGATGTCGAGTCAGCCGTTCGTGCGGCGCGCCTAGCGTTCGAGGATGGGCGATGGGCGCGCATGGCCCCTGCCGACCGCAAGAAAGTATTGCTGAAACTGGCTGACCTGATCGAAGCACGCGCGCTTGAGCTAGCCGTGCTGGGCGTGCGCGACAACGGAACCGAGATCACCATGGCTTACAAGGCCGAGGCACTCTCGGCGGCGGCCACTTTCCGGTATTATGCCGAGGCGATCGACAAGATTTACGGACAAATCGCCCCGACAAGCGATGACGTCCTGGGTCTTGTGCATCACGCTCCGGTCGGGGTTGTCGGGGCCATCGTGCCCTGGAACTTTCCACTGATGATCGGCAGCTGGAAAATTGCACCGGCACTGGCCGCAGGCAATTCCGTCGTGCTGAAACCTGCCGAAAGCGCCTCACTCAGCCTGCTGAAGATTGCCGAGCTTGCCGCAGAAGCCGGAGTGCCCGATGGGGTGTTCAACGTCGTGACCGGGCGTGGCTCGGTCGTGGGTGAGGCGCTGGCCCTGTCGATGGATGTCGACATCATGGTGTTTACCGGGTCGGGCACAACCGGGCGGCGGCTACTGGAGTATTCGGCGCGGTCGAACCTGAAACGCTGCTATCTGGAACTGGGGGGCAAGTCCCCGAACATCGTTTTTGCCGACGCCCCTGATCTGGCCGAAGCGGCCAAGGTCTCAGCCGCTGGCATCTTCCGCAACTCTGGTCAGGTCTGTGTCGCCGGATCGCGCCTGCTGGTCCAGCAAGAGATTTACGAAGACTTCGTGACCGAGATCAGCCGCCACGCTGAAGGCTTTCGCGTCGGCGACCCGCTGGATCTGAACAGCCAGATCGGTGCGGTCCACAGCCTGCCGGAACTTCAGGCCAATCTGGATTTCGTCACCAAGGCCGAGGCCGAAGGCGCCGAGCGCCGGACCGGCGGAAACCGCACCCTGGCAGAGACCGGCGGCTATTACATGGCGCCGACCGTCATGGCCAACGTGAAAAAGACCGACACCCTGTTCCAGAACGAAGTCTTCGGCCCTGTTCTGGCCGTCACGCCTTTTGCGGACGAAGACGAAGCGATCCGCCTTGCCAATGCCACCGTTTATGGGCTGGCCGGTGGTGTCTGGACCTCGAACCTCGGCCGCGCGCATCGCATGGTGGCCGGCATTCGCGCCGGTGTTGTGCACGTCAACACATATGGCGGTGCCGACCTGACTGTGCCGCTGGGCGGGATTCGCCAGTCGGGCAATGGACACGACAAATCTCTGCACGCACTGGAAAAATACTTCGATCTGAAAACCGCATGGATAAAACTCTGAGAGAAGGCCGACCTCATGACTCTTCCAGCGAAATCTGTTGAACTCATTGAGCGCCGGGCCAGGCTATTGGGCCCTAACGTGTCGACGTTCTACGACGAGCCGGTTCATTTTGTGAAAGGCGAAGGCGTCTGGTTGTGGGATGCGGACGGGCGTAAATATCTGGATTGCTACAACAACGTGCCACATGTGGGTCATTGCAATCCGCGCGTGGTCGAGGCGATCTGTCGTCAGGCGCGCACGCTCAACACGCACACCCGGTATCTGCACGACGGGATTCTGGACTATGTGGAAAAACTGACCGGGACGATGGATGCAGCGCTGAATACGGCCATCCTCACCTGCACCGGTTCCGAGGCAAATGACATTGCTTTGCGAATGGCAGAGGCAATGACCGGAAAACGAGGGATCATTGCCACTGACGCCACTTATCATGGAAATACAGCGCTGGTCAGCCAGTTGAGCAAATCGAACATCCCGACAGTCGGCTTCGGGCTGAGCAAGTATTTCCGTTTTGTCGGCGCGCCCGACAGCTATCGCGATCCCGACCCGGACGGGTCAAAATTCGCCGATGCCGTGGCGGAACAGATTGCCGAGCACGAAAAGGCCGGCACCGGTTTTGCCGCATTGATCGTCTGCCCTTATTTTCTGAACGAAGGCTTTCCAGACAATCCGGACGGTTGGCTGGCACCCACGGCCAAGGTGGTACGCCAGGCCGGCGGCCTGTTGATCTGCGACGAGGTGCAATCAGGCTTTGGCCGAACCGGCACCCATATGTGGGCGCATCAGAAGATGGGCGTTGTGCCGGATGTCATGACTTTGGGCAAACCCATGGCCAACGGCCATCCGGTGGGCAGCGTGGTCACACGTTCCGAGATCATTTCGGCGTTCCGCAAGGGATATCGGTACTTCAACACGTTTGGCGGAAACCCTGTTTCTTGTGCTGCAGCGATGGCGGTTTTGGAAGAGATCGAAGACCAGAGCCTGGTCGCACATGCCAAATCCGTTGGCGACCATGCGCGAAAACGACTGAAGCTTTTGAAAGAAAAGTATGACGTCATCGGAGACATACGCGGCTCGGGGCTGATATTCGGGGCCGAAATGGTCCTTGATCGCGACAGCAAGCAGCCCGCCAGTGAATTCACTGACCGTATCATCAACGCCATGCGCCAGCGCGGGATTATTCACTCCAAGCTTGGACGCCATAAGAATGCTCTGAAAATTCGACCACCCATGCCATTCTCTATCAAAAACGCGGATCTTCTCTTTGACACGCTGGACGAAGTTTTGGCGAAAACGCCACTGGTCGCATGAAGCAGATCGTGGAACAGGCGCTGACCCTTTGGGAACTGGTCGATAGCGAATGGTCTCTCGTGGCTGCTCGGGAAAACTGCGTCTATCGCGTTCAGGCAGGCCAGACCGCCTATGCTCTGCGACTGCATCGCAAAGGGTTGCGAACGGATGTCGAACTCCGTTCAGAGCTACAATGGATGGCCGTTCTCGGCAAAAACGGGGTCGGAGTTCCAACTCCTGTCCCGGCCGCAGATCGACGCTATCTGCATCTGGTGGACGGCATTCAGGTCGACATGCTCAACTGGTTGCCGGGCAGCCCTTTGGGTGCGACCGGATCAGCCTTGGAGCAGCGCGACAGAAACGGCGTCTTCCACACAATTGGCAGAGAAACGGCGCGACTGCATGACATCAGTGACCAATGGACTCGTCCGCACGACTTCACGCGTTGGTCATGGGATCGTAGCGGGCTGCTTGGAGACACCCCTCTCTGGGGTCGATTCTGGGAGAACCCAACGCTTGGGAAAACGGACCGGTCACTTTTCCTGGCGTTCCGAGACGTTGCAGATCGTGACCTTCAGCGCGTGGAAAACCAGTTGGATTACGGGCTGATCCACGCCGACCTTGTCCGCGAAAACATCATGGTTGATGGTGACAAACTGTGGCTGATCGACTTCGACGATGCCGGTTTCGGTTTTCGCCTGTTTGATATCGCGACAATACTCCTCAAGAATCTGCGCGAACCGGATTTCAACCAGTTGCACGATGCTTTGCTGGCCGGGTACCGATCGGAACGAACGATCTGCACCACGCAACTTGACCTGTTCATGGCACTTCGCGCGGCAACATATGTGGGATGGGTTGCATCCCGCCTGAATGAAGAAGGATCGGACATACGCAATGTGCGGTTCATTGAAACCGCCCGAGGGTTGATGACCAAATACCTCGAACGCCACACTTAGACGGGAGGCACCAATGGCCAAAAAGACAATCCTGCTGATTGGTACTTATGACACCAAAGAGCCCGAGATGCGGTTCATCGAAAAGGCGGTCAGAGCGCAGGGTGCCGACGTCCTGACCATGGATGTCTCGGTTCTGGGTGATCCGTCCGATCCAACTGATATCTCTAAGCACGACGTGGCCGCAGCCGGTGGCATGGCCATTGAAGAAGTCATCGCGCAAGGAGACGAAAACAAAGCCTTTCGCGCAATGTCGGCCGGGGCAGCAAAGGTCGTTGCAAAGGCTTATTCAGAAGGTCGGTTTGACGGAATGCTTGCCACGGGTGGAACCATGGGCACGGACCTTGCGCTGGATTGTGCGCAGGCGCTGCCGATGGGCGTTCCCAAATACATCGTATCAACGGTCAGCTTCTCACCTCTGATTCCTCCGCATCGGCTTGCACCTGACATTCAGATGATCCTCTGGGCCGGCGGCCTGTATGGCATGAACTCGATCTGCAAGTCTTCGCTCAGCCAAGCTGCCGGGGCCGTCGTGGGCGCAACCAAAGCGGCGACCGCCCCCGATCGCAGCAAACCTCTGATCGGTATGACCAGCCTTGGTTCGTCCTGCCTGCGTTACATGAAAACTCTGAAACCGGCATTGGAAGACCGCGGGTTTGAAGTGGCCGTGTTCCACTCTACCGGCATGGGCGGCATGGCTTATGAAAAACTGGCAGGCGAAGGCGCGTTTGCCTGCGTGATGGACTTCTGCATGCAGGAATTCGGCAACCTGATGGCGGGTTCCGTTGTCTCCAGCGGCGATGACCGTGTCACCAATGCCGGACGTGTAGGAACACCACAGATGGTGGCCCCAGGTGCGCTGGATCTATTGGACTTTGCGGGTTGGCAGGATATCCCCGAGCAATACGCTGATCGCCCGTTCCATGAACACAACCGCCTGATCAAAAGCTCGGTCTTCAACGGGGCTGAACGACGTTCCTGGATTCGGGAACTCACGAACCGGCTGGAAGCCGCAACCGGGCCCGTGCATTTCTTTTTGCCCGTTCAGGGCGTCGAGGATTGGGACAAGGAAGGCGAAGAAGCGCATGATCCAAAGGCACTGGCCGAAATGGTGGATGAAGCGCGCAAGGTCATGCCCGGTCGGGTACCGATGACAGAACTGGACGTTCACATCAACGACGCGGCTTTCTGCGAAGCAGTTCTGTCCCGGTTTGACAGGTGGGTTGAAACCGGGGTTGTCAGAACAGACTGAACGCCATTGGAAGTAGTGGGAAAGGGGAAAAAGACACCCTGCGCATTGTCTGATAAACGTATTATGGGATCTGGCCGGATTTGTGCGGCTTGATTCTGTGAACCTCTGGCACCCAGTCTTCAGACGGACGGTTCCAGAACTTGTTGGGGTTGTCTTCGTCCATCCCGGCCCGGTGCAAGGTGCGCCACGCGGACCGGATCAGAATGACCGGCTCTTCATAGGGATGCTGTGCAAAAAGCGTTTCCACAACGTTTTTAACGATTTGATGATCGGCAACGAAGAACGAGAGTTCGACGCAAGGCACTTCGACCACTTGATCGGTCGCAGCGTTTCGCCCTCCCGGTAAGGAACGAAACCGTTGAGTGCCGACCTCAGTCTGAAAAGAAACATGGTCGTAGTCGCCATAGTCAAGCGCGGTCACCTGGTAAACAGCCTGAAGCAGAGCTTTTGCATGTGGTTGCGGAACCTGCACGGTAATTTCGAAACCCGCTTCGAGGTCGAAACGATTGGATTGGATTTGCCAGATCATGGTGTCCCCTTAGTTTTGGCAAGTCATGGTCGGGGACACCGGCCTTCGCTACTATGAACAGTTCGCCTCCGGCCGAAGTTCAAGTGACTTCAAAGCTACGAAACAACATGTCTTTGGAGATGCCAAAATACAGCTCGAAAGCAGCAAGACCTTTCGGCTCGATGTACAAAGCCCTGCCGTTGCGCGGGCGGGTTACCCATTTCCTTGACAGTGCCTGATCGAGAAGATTGACCCCGAACGGCCCGGAAAAATGGTGGCGACGCTCGGACCAGTCCAGACAGCATTTGACCGGTAGAGATGATGCAGCGTCAGACAGAATTCCAATACGCTTCAGATGCGCACCTCCGCTTTGGGTCAGGCGCGCGCTTGTCCCTTCGACAGACATCCAGCCTTGGTCCACAAGTCGCCGGGCCAAGACGACTCCAAGACGACCGGCGATGTGGTTGTAACAGGTCCGCGCCACCAAATCAGGCGGACATTCCCCGTTTCGACCTCTGTACAGATGATCGGTGGGCGACAATGCAGACAGCTGTTCAAGAGTTTCCGCGACCTCATCGCTGGCGATGCGGTAATAGACGCACCGTCCGCTTTTCTCGGCGACGATCATATCTGCACCCCGAAGTTTCGACAGGTGCTCACTTGCGGTGTTCGGGGCGATCCCGGCAACGGATGCCAGTTCTTTTCCGGTGTGCGCCCGACCATCCATCAACTCGCACAGAATGCGGGTCCTGCTTGAATCCGCAAGTGCAGCGCCGACAATATCCAGCCTGGGTTCATATGACATGCCGCAGCTTAACCGAAACAACCTGTTTGGCACATGTTTCGTTGTTCGGTGATTGTCGAACTGAACTAGGAACGGAGGTCATTGAGTTTGGATCGAACAGCGAAACCTCAAGACAATCAATGAGCGACCAGACGTGCTTTGAATAATTGTACCGTCCGATAGCCGGGTAGAGGCGCATGCCGATTGCAGCCCGACGGAACTTTTTTGTGGTTGTTGGATACAATATCCGTTATTCGTGTTCACATCTTTTGATTCAGGGAGGATCACATGCTCAAGAAACTCGTCGCACTGGCGGCCTTCACTACTTTCACAACAGGTCCTGCGATGGCGGACACGCTCGACGATGTCGTGGATCGCGGCACTCTTCGATGTGGCGTTGTTCTGGACTTTCCGCCGATCGGGTATCGCGACGCCAACAACGAACCGGCGGGTTTTGACGTGGAATACTGCAATGATCTGGCTGCGGCGCTTGAAGTTGAGGCGGAAATCCTTCCTTTGACCTGGGCCGAGCGCCTGCCGGTCATCGTGACCGGGCGCGCAGATGTCGTGTTCGGTGCGACCTCGGACAGCCTCGAACGGGCGCGGACCGTAGGCTTTTCCATTCCCTATGCAATCTACTACGCGCAGGGCGTCGTGAACGCGGACAGTGGGATCGAAACCTTCGAAGACATCCGCGGTAAACGGGTCGCCGCCGCGATTGGCACAGTGCCAGAGCAGGAATGGCTAAAGATCGCTGCCGAATGGGGTGAAGAAGGCAACTATCAGGGCTACCAGTCGGAAAACGAGGTGTTTCTGGCGGTCGCACAGGGCAAGGCCGATATCGGTATCACCACCAACACCGCCGTTCTGCCGATCACCCAGCAGTATGAAACCGTGCTGGCCGGTCCGCGTATGCCCTGGACCACCGATTACACCTCGGTCGTTGGCAAAAGACAGGACGTCACCTGGCTGAACTTCCTGAACCTGTTTGTTACACATCAGGTGCGTTCGGGCCGTTATCAGGAACTGTGGGGCAAATATGTCGGAGGCGAAACACCCGAGCTGCGCATTCCCGGTGTGATGTACTGATCCCACTCCCAAACACTCTTTCGCCGGGCTTCTGTCGGGCGAAAGAACTGGGTAACTTCGGAAAAGAAACCTGTGTTCGATTATAACTTCCACTGGCGGCCGGTCATGAAAAGCCTGCCGGACTTGCTTGAGGCATCGCTGCTGACCTTGCAAGTCGCGGTAATGGCGATGATCCTCGGCATCATCATCGGCCTGTGTCTGGCATTGACGCGCATGCACCTGAAGGGGCCGATGTATTGGTTTGCTTCAACCTGGGTCGAACTGGCACGTAATACACCTGCTTTGTTCCAGCTGTTCTTTTTCGGCTTTGGGCTTGGCGCATTCGGCCTGCACCTTTCGCCTTACTTCATTGTGCTGGCCGCGTTGACATTCAATTGTGCCGGCTATCTGGCCGAGAACTTTCGCGGAGGCTTTCAGGCCGTTCCCGAGACTCAGTTACGCGCCTCTCGTTCTCTGGGCATGACTGCGTGGCAGGCTTACACACGCGTGGTGATCCCACAGGTGTTTCGCATTGTCTATCACCCAATCACCAACCAGATGGTCTGGGCCGTCCTGATGTCATCGCTGGGCATGCTGGTCGGCTTCCGGGAACTGTCAGGAGAGACGCAGTTCTTTGCCTCACGCACCTTCCGCATCTTCGAATATTTCGCCGTCACGGCGGTCATCTACTACGTGATCGTCAAAATCATTCTCGGAGCCTCACGCCTGCTGGCGACCCGGCTCTTTCGCTACTGAAGGACGCTCGGATGCAACCCACTGTCAGCTTTTTCAGCAGCTTCAACATCAATGATCTGTGGTTTCTGGCCGAAGCCGCCCTGCGGACACTCTGGATTTCAGTTCTGTCAATAACCATCGGAACGTTTCTTGGAGTGGTGTGCGGGTGGATCCTTTACGAAGGCAAACTGGCAGCCACCCTGACAGTGGCCCCGTTTCTGGACATTTTTCGTTCGGTGCCGCTGATCATCCAACTGGTGCTGTTCTACAACTTTGCGCCCATTGTCGGGCTTAACCTGGACCCGTTTGCCTCGGGCGTGGTGATCCTGTCGATCTACACTGCGGCTTTGGTTGCGAATGTCGCGCGCGGCGGGATCGAGGCCGTCGGTGCGCCGATGCGCCGTGCCGCGCGCAGTCTGGGCATGACCTATTGGCAGGACTTGCGCTATGTCGTCTTCCCTATCGGCGGACGCGCAGTGTTCCCGGCATGGGTCGGTGTTGCACTGGGTGTGATGAAGGACAGCGCATTGGTGTCGGTATTGGGCTACGTCGAATTGCTCAAGGCTAGCCAGATCCTGATCACCCGAACGCAGGAACCCTTCTTGATCCTGACAATCGCGGGCGCGTTCTACTTCGCGCTCAGCTATCCAATTTCGCGCTATTCCGCGTCTCTTGAAAAAAGGTGGGCCCAATGATCGAAATTCGCGACCTGCACAAGTATTTCGGCGCGCTGCATGTGCTGAAAGGTATCGATCTGGATGTGCAGAAAGGTGAGGTCCTGTCGGTGATCGGCGCGTCGGGTTCCGGCAAATCGACCCTTCTCTATTGCATCAACGGGCTGGAACTGATCCAGCAAGGCTCGGTCAGGGTCGATGGCACCGATGTTCATGCGAAGGGCACCGACATCAACAAGCTGCGCACAAAGCTGGGGATGGTATTTCAGCAATGGAACAGCTTTCCCCACCTGACAGCGCTGGAAAACGTCGCGCTCGCCCCCAAAATCGTCAAGAGATTGTCAAAGCAAGAGGCCCGTGATGTCGCGGCCAAACAACTGACCCACGTCGGCTTGGGCGAAAAGCTCAACGCCTACCCCTCGGCCCTGTCCGGCGGCCAGCAACAGCGTCTGGCCATCGCCCGCGCGCTGGCGATGGAACCGGAATACATGCTGTTTGATGAGGCGACGTCGGCGCTGGATCCCGAACTGGTGGGCGAGGTTCTCGACACGATGCGCCTTTTGGCCGAAGAAGGGATGACCATGATCTGTGTCACGCACGAGATGGGTTTCGCACGAGATGTATCGGACCGGGTTGCTTATTTCCATCAGGGTGTGATGGAAGAGATTGGCCCACCCGGGCAAGTATTCGGTGATGCGCAATCCGAAAACACCCGTAAATTCTTGGCCAATGTGCGCTAAGTGCACCGGCCCCCTGAAACAACGAGGAAGATCACCTTCATGTCCAAGAATATCTTCACCGGCACCATGCCAGCCCTGATGACCCCCTGCAAAGCCGACCGGACACCGGATTTCGATGCTCTGGTCAAAAAGGGCAAGGAAATGATCGAGGCAGGCATGTCGGCCGTCGTGTATTGCGGCTCTATGGGCGACTGGCCGTTGCTGTCAGTTGCCGAACGCATGCAAGGCGTCGAACGCTTGATCGAGGCAGGCCTGCCCGTCGTCGTCGGCACAGGTGCGATAAACTCGAAATCTGCCGTGGCCTTGGCTGCGCATGCGCAAAAGGTCGGCGCGGCAGGGCTTATGGTCATCCCACGTGTGCTGTCGCGCGGATCGTCCATCGCGGCACAGCGTAACCACTTCAAGGCAATCCTGTCAGCGGCGCCGGATATCCCGGCTATCATTTACAACAGCCCCGTTTACGGCTTCGCCACCCGCGCCGATTTGTTCCTGGAATTGCGTGCGGATCATCCGAACCTGGTTGGATTCAAGGAATTCGGCGGCAAAAGCGATCTGCGTTATGCGGCGGAACACATCACCTCGAAAGATGATCAGGTGACACTGATGGTGGGCGTGGATACCGAAGTTTATCATGGCTTCGTCAATTGCGGCGCCACGGGTTCGATTACCGGCATCGGTACCGCCTTGCCCAAAGAGGCACTTCTGCTGGCTGCCCTGTGTCAGAAAGCGGCGGCGGGTCATACCGAAGCGCGCCTGCGCGCGCGTGAGCTTGAAGAAGCCTTTGGCGTGCTGGCCAGCTTTGACGAAGGCACCGATCTGGTGCTGTATTACAAACACCTGCTGGTCCTGAACGGCGAAGAGGAATACCGTTTGCACTTCAACGAAACCGACGAACTGACCGATGCCCAGCGCAACTATTGCGAACAGCAATACAGCCTGTTCCGCACCTGGTTTGCCGACTGGTCCAGCCAGGGTGGGGTCATCGCTGAATGCATGTGATCGACAGCCATACCGGAGGCATGCCCACGCGGGTTATCCTGGACGGCGGCCCCGATCTGGGGTCGGGCCCGCTGGCCGAGCGCGCACAACGCCTGGCCACCGAGCATGAGGCTTTCTACAAATCGGTCCTTCTGGAGCCGCGCGGTCAACCCGGCATGGTCGGGGCGCTTCTTGTCACCCCGGAAACGTCAGGCTGTGAGACCGGCGTGATCTATTTCGATGCCGACGCCGTTTTGGGCATGTGCGGCCATGGCACCATCGGGCTTGGGGTCACTCTGGCGCATCTGGGCCGGATTGGGCCGGGGACGCACAGGGTTGAAACGCCGGCCGGCGTCATCTCGGTTGACCTGTTGGACGCCAACACCGTGCGCGTCACCAATATCGAAAGTCGCCGGGTCAGGGCCTCTGTATCTGTTGATGTCGACGGCCATGGAAAAGTGACCGGCGATCTGGCCTATGGTGGCAACTGGTTCTTCATTGTCGATCCCAGTCCGATAGAAGTGAACCCCGGCAACATCCGAGCCCTCACCGACCTGACCATTGCAATACGCGAAGCCTGCATCGCGCAAAACCTGCGTTGTGAAAACGGGGAACCGGTGGACCACGTGATCTTGCAGGACAAATCCCCTGACGAAAACGTTCACAGCCGGAACTTTGTCCTGTGCCCGGACGATCAATACGACCGATCCCCGTGCGGGACCGGCAGTTCGGCGCGTCTGGCCTGTCTGGCGGCGGATGGGGTTCTGGTTCCCGGAGTAGAGATCGTGCAGGAAAGCGTGATCGGCAGTTCTTACCGACTAAGCTATCAGCCCGGCCCCAATGGCGGCGTCATCCCGACCCTGACCGGGCGGGCCCATATCATGGCCCAGGGCAAAATGATTTTCGCGCAAAACGATCCGTTCCGCAGTGGGATCCTTCTTTGACAAAACTATCGGGGATTGGCGCAATCCGGCCCCCGGTACTGAACCACAGTTTGAAAAGATCTGGCCATGCTGCAAGACAACCTGACGGATATTGTTGTGATCGGCGCTGGTATCATTGGGATCAGCACGGCACTGGAATTGCAAAAGCGCGGCAAACAGGTTCTGGTGTTGGATCGCGAAGGCGTAGGAACTGGTGCCTCGAAAGGGAATGCCGGAGCTTTTGCGTTTACCGACATCGTGCCGTTGGCCACCCCCGGGATCATGCGCAAAGCTCCGAAATGGCTGTTTGATCCATTGGGTCCGCTTTCAATCCCCCCCTCTTACGCTTTGAACATCGCACCGTGGATGCTGAGGTTCTGGCGGGCCAGTTGGCAGGATCGCTATGCTGCTGCTCTGTCTGCACAGGCTGCTTTGATGGATCACAGCCGCGCGGCGCTGGAACGCCAGATTGCGGATGTCGACGGCGAAGCGCTAATGCAACGCGAAGGCCAGTTGCAGTTGTTCGAAAGTGAAAGCGAATTCCGCGCCAGTCTTCCCACGTGGGATATCCGCAAGGATCACGACATCCCCTTTGACCTGCTGGACAGCCCCGACGCGATTGCGGAAATCCAGCCTGGGCTTCACCGACGATTTACCCACGCGGGATTTACGTCCACTTGGATGAACACAGTCGATCCGGCCAGTTGGACAAGACATTTGGCCACCCGGTTCACTGCGCGTGGCGGTCAAGTTGAAATCGCGGCAATCAACGCGCTCACACCGATGGATGCAGGCGTACACCTGACGACTTCGATCGGTGAAATTGATGCAAGACACGTGATCGTGGCCGCCGGGGCCTGGTCTCACCAACTCGCGAAAACCCTGGGCGATCGCATCCCTCTTGAAACCGAGCGCGGTTATAACACTACCCTGCCCGAAGGGGCCTTTGACCTGCGCACGCATCTGACCTTTGGTGGACATGGGTTCGTGGTGACACGGATCAACGGCGGTGTGCGCATCGGTGGTGCGGTCGAGTTGGGAGGGCTGGAACTGCCGCCCAATTTCAAGCGGGCCGACACGCTGCTGGCAAAGGCCGGGCGCTTCATGCCTGATCTGAACCTAGAAGGCGGTACGCAATGGATGGGGTTCCGGCCATCGCTTCCCGACAGTTTGCCGGTGATCGACCGCTCGGCCCGTGCGTCACAGGTTTTTTATGCCTTTGGACACGGTCATCTGGGCCTGACGCAATCCGCAGGCACGGCGGATCTGGTCGCGGATCTGGTCACGAACGCCAAGCCCGCGCTCGACATGAAGCCTTTCGCATCCACACGCTTCTGATCTGGAGAACATCACATGAAAATCACCGCACTGAACGTATATCAGGTGGATCTGCCGCTGAAGGAAGGTCGTTACAACTGGTCCAATGGCAACTATGTCGAAGTCTTCGACAGCACCGTTCTCGAGATCATCACGGATGAAGGTCTGAAGGGTTATGCCGAATGCTGCCCGCTGGGGTCGGCTTATCTTCCGTCCTTCGCACTTGGCGTCAGGGCCGGGCTGGCCGAATTATCGTCACATCTGATCGGGCAGAATCCGCTTAATATAGGCCAGATCAATCGCACCATGGATGCTGCCCTGCGTGGCCACCCCTATGCCAAGGCTCCTGTTGATATTGCCTGCTGGGATCTTCTGGGCAGGGCGACAGGGCAACCGCTTTACACCCTTCTGGGCGGCGCGGCACAGGAGGATGTGGTGCTTTATCGTGCGATCAGTCAGGAAGCGCCGGACATCATGGCGCAAAAGATCGAAGGCTATGCAGCCGAAGGCTACACGAAGTTTCAACTGAAAGTGGGCGGCGACGCCAATGACGACATCGACCGCATTCACGCCACCCGCGCGGTTCTGAAAAAGACCGATCTTCTGGTGGCAGATGCCAACACTGGCTGGACCCGGCACGAGGCTGCTCGTGTCGTGGGCGCGGTCTCGGGTCTGGATGTCTATGTGGAACAACCCTGTTTGACCTATGAGGAATGCGTTTCGATCCGCCGCCGTACTGCTCTGCCGTTCGTGATGGATGAGGTCATCGACACTTCCAACACATTGGTTCGCGGCATTGCCGAAGACGCTATGGATGTGATCAATCTGAAAATCTCCAAAGTCGGTGGTTTGACCAAGGCAAAACTGATGCGGGATCTGTGCGTGGCGCACGGTATTCCCATGACCATCGAGGACACATGGGGCGGCGACATCACCACAGCCACCATCGCCCATCTGGCACGGTCAACACCGTCCGAGTTCACATTCTCGGCCACCGATTTCAATTCCTATGGTATCGTGGACATCGCCGAAGGCGCACCAAAGCGTGTCAATGGCCGGATGACCGCAGCAGATCGTCCCGGTCTGGGCGTGACACCGATCTTCGACGCGCTGGGTGCCCCTGTCGCGCAATATAGCTGAGGTAAACATGCGCAGCAGCAAAACCGTACATGTGATCTCGGCCCATGCCGAAGGTGAGGTTGGAGATGTCATCGTCGGAGGTGTCGCCCCACCGCCGGGCGACACTCTCTGGGATCAGCGAAGCTTCATCGCGCGGGATCAAACCCTGCGCAACTTTGTTCTGAACGAACCTCGCGGCGGTGTGTTCCGGCATGTAAACCTTCTGGTTCCGCCAAAACACCCCGAGGCGGACGCCGCCTGGATCATCATGGAACCCGAAGACACGCCGCCCATGTCGGGGTCCAACTCAATCTGTGTCTCAACCGTATTACTGGATAGTGGGATCATTCCGATGAAAGAGCCGGAAACTCATATGGTGCTGGAGGCACCGGGAGGGCTGGTCCGGGTACGTGCGGAATGCCGCGATGGCAAGGCACAACGCATCTTTGTCCAGAACCTGCCCAGCTTTGCCGACAAGCTGTCGGTCCCGCTCGAGGTATCCGGACTGGGCACGATCACGGTAGATACCGCTTATGGCGGCGACAGCTTTGTGGTCGTCGATGCGCAGACGCTTGGGTTTGCAATCGTAGATCATGAGGCCCGCGACATAGCCCGGTTGGGGGTAAAGATCACAAACGCCGCCAATCAACAGCTTGGGTTTTTTCATCCCGAGAACCCGGACTGGGATCATATATCGTTCTGCGCCTTTTGCGGCCCGCTGAGCGAGACGGAAACCGGTCTAAGCGGCAAGTCCGCCGTGGCGATCCAGCCGGGTAAGGTTGACCGTTCGCCGACGGGTACCGCGGTGTCTGCCCGCATGGCGCTGATGGCAGCCAAAGGGTTGATGAAACCCGGCCAGACCTTCGAGGCGGTTTCGATCATCGGATCACGATTTACCGGTCGGATCCTTGACACAGCGCAGATAGGTGGCCGCCCGGCAATCGTTCCTGAAATCAGCGGTCGCGGTTGGATCACCGGAATTCATCAGCACATGCTGGACCCTGACGACCCGTGGCCGGGTGGTTATCGACTGTCTGACACCTGGGGTGTCTGAGATCTGATGTCGCGCAATTTTCGTTGATGGCAAAGTCTGCATATCCGCGACCCGAGTTTGGTAGTTCGGGATAACTCAAGGCTCTGGCCGCCGATAACCGTCCCACCAACACTTGGGGTTAAGGACGGTTGATCTTGTTTCAAACCTGCTTGCCTTCACTTTGACAGAGGTGGGATTGATACATCCTGGATGATGGATTCATCACCAGATCCATACTTTTCAAACGCTCTGAAATGGGTCGAAATCCAAGTTCGGCTTGGAAAAGTCGGTGATTACGGGTAATTGTATCCAAAAAACCGCGGTGGGATATTGGAAATGGCAGGAAAACGCGCGATCACGAAACAAAGCCTACCGGACGTCATCGCAAATGATCTGCGTGAACGTATCCTGAGCGGCGAACTCGCCGAAGGTGAGACGATCCGGCAGGAAGCACTGGCCGAGGAATATGATGTCTCGCGTATGCCAATCCGCGAGGCGCTGAAACGCCTGAATGCCGAAGGCCTGGTACAATGGGCCAACAATCGCGGCGGCTCGGTGACCAAACACTCCCTCGACGAAATCGGTGAGATTTTCGATCTTCGTATCCTGATCGAAGTGGATCTGTTTCGCCGAGCCATCCCTAATATGGGCCCAAGGGAATTTGCTCGTTGCGACGAGATTCTCAAACAGATGGAAGCGTCATACGATGAAAATGACGTCGGCAAGTGGGGGATATTGAACTATCAATATCACTCGGCGCTTTATGCGGCTTCACAGCGGAAGCTGACCAACGAATTGCTGGACCGCGTCAACCTGCAATCGGATCGCTATGTAAGGATGCACCTGAGCGTGATGAAACAGCGCGAACCCGCAAAAAAGGAACATCGTGATCTGTTGCGGCTGGCCCGGGAAGGCAAGGTGGACAAAGCATGCGAGGTCTTGACGCAGCACATACGCCGGACGAAGGAACAGCTTCTGGAAATGATCGCCTCGAAGCGCGGGACAGACGAACCCTAGGGCGGTCTTGCATGTCCTGTCATTTTGGATACATTATCCATTAGACTGGACATCATGAAATACGAGGCCCAAATGAACTTTACTCCGCATGGCAAGCATCTGATCGCAGGCAATTGGATTGCAGGTGACGATTTCTTTGCATCACAACCCGCACATGGGCTATCGCATGACTATTCGAAAGGTCGCATTTCAGACGTCGATGCCGCTGCGCAGGCCGCGGAAGATGCCTTTTGGAGTTATGGCTATTCCACTCGGGAAAAACGTGCTGCCTTCCTGAACACCATTGCCGACGAGATCGAAGCGCGCGCCGATGCAATCACCGAGATTGGCGCACAGGAAACCGGCCTGCCCGAAGCTCGGTTGCAAGGTGAGCGAGGCCGCACGTCGGGGCAGCTAAGGCTGTTTGCAACGCATATCATCAGCGGCGATTATCTGGACCGGCGCCACGACGGCGCGCTGCCGGACCGTGCACCCCTGCCCCGGCCCGATCTGAAAATGATCCAGCGTCCGATCGGCCCGGTTGCAGTGTTCGGCGCATCAAATTTCCCGTTGGCATTTTCCACCGCCGGGGGGGACACCGCCGCCGCACTGGCTGCCGGCTGCCCGGTTGTCGTCAAAGGCCACAGCGCCCATCCTGGCACCGGCGAGATCATCGCTGAAGCAATCTTCGCTGCTGCCCGCCGTTGCAACATTCATCCCGGTGTTTTCAGCCTGATCCAGGACGGCGGGCCGGCTGTGGGTTCAGCCTTGGTGCAGCACCCTCTGATCAAGGCAGTCGGGTTCACCGGGTCGCTTACGGGCGGCCGCGCCCTGTTCGACCTGTGCGCCGCGCGCCGCGAACCGATTCCGTTTTTTGGTGAGCTTGGATCGGTCAACCCCATGTTCATTCTGGATGCGGCACTCGCGAACCGGGGCGAAGACATCGCCAAAGACTGGGCCGGATCGCTGACCATGGGCGCAGGTCAGTTCTGCACCAACCCGGGCGTCGTCGTGATACCGGCAGGTGAAGCAACAGACCGTTTCGCCGAGATCACACGGACCGCATTGACCGAAGTTCCGGCGCAGACCATGCTGACCGACGGCATCGCCGAAGCCTATCGCAACGGTCAGGCCCGCGTCGCGGAAAACGGTGGCGTTCAGGAGGTTCTGACGTCGACATGCGACCAGCGCAACGCAGCCCCCTTCCTTTACCGAACAAGCGCCGCGACATGGCTGGCCAACGAAACCCTCGCAGAAGAGGTGTTTGGCCCGTTGGGCATCATCGTTACCGCCGAAACATCCGACGAGATGCGCGACGTCGCGCGCAGTTTGCACGGTCAGTTGACCTGCACGCTGCAAATGGACGAGGCCGACATGGACATGGCCCGGTCCCTGCTGCCGATCCTTGAACGCAAAGCCGGGCGCGTGTTGTCCAATGGCTTCCCCACGGGGGTCGAGGTGTGCGACAGCATGGTCCATGGCGGCCCCTACCCGGCTTCGACCAATTTCGGTGCCACATCTGTCGGCACATTGTCGATCCGACGTTTCCTGCGTCCTGTTTGCTATCAGAACCTGCCGGATGCCTTGTTGCCGGAACGATTCTCGTAGAGCTTCGGGGGAACGCCCGCTCGCCGACACTCTGAGAGCAATAAGCACTGCAGAGGCTGGTGGTTGCATTTGAAGCCAACCGTCAGCCTCTGACGAGCGATCTTGGTTCATCCTTTCTGTTTCAGCGCCCGCGTAAAAAGGATGGGGCAGAACCGCCACCTTTAAGCCTGCATGTTCAACCACGGTATTCTGGTGTTGCGTCCGATCAAATGAGAGCTTTGGCACCGAATTGCTTGAAGAACGGCAAAGGAAAAGGGAGCACGCCCTTCGATCCGATTGCGCAGTTTTATTTGGGTAACAGTGCGCTTGCTCATTCGCTGCATGCCAACGCAGACACCGCCCAGTGCGTTGGCACCATGGTCAACTACCTGTATGATTTGACCCGCGTGTCCCTGAACCACGAACAATTCGCCAACACCCATGAGATGACCGCCTCAACCGAGACAAAATTCTCCGCTGCATGCACCTCTCTCTCCATGCTTCAAGAAAGGTAAACCTGATGGCTAACCCCCTCTATGACGGCCTGTTCGGCATTCATGCTGGCAAAGGCACACCTTTTTTGCGGCTGCTGGACGGGACAACGATTTCCCATCAGGACTTTCTCGGCAAAGCGGCGCAGATTGCACATGTGGCCAAGCATCTGGGCCTGAACCCCGGTGATCGCGTTGCGGCGCAGGTTGAGAAGTCACCCGAGGCGCTGGCGCTTTATGCTGCCTGCGCCCAGGCCGGTCTGGTGTTCCTGCCCCTGAATACCGCCTACACGGTCGATGAATTGACCTATTTCATTGAAAACAGCGGGGCCGCGCTGATTATCTGCGACACCGAAAGTGAGGAAAAACTCACCCCTGTCGGCGCGCAGCTGGGCGCCCGGGTAGAGACGCTGAACGCGGATGGCAGCGGGTCTCTGACAGATCTGGCCGCAACCATGCCAACACGTTTTGAAACCGTCCCCCGCGATGGCGAGGACCTGGCTGCGTTCCTCTATACATCGGGAACCACAGGCCGGTCCAAGGGGGCCATGCTGACCCAGAACAATCTGCTGTCGAACGCCCGGACACTGGTCAGGGAATGGCGCTTCAACTCGCAGGATGTACTGCTGCATGCCCTGCCGATCTTCCACACGCACGGGCTGTTCGTCGCGACCAATATCATGCTGGCCGCGGGTGGATGCATGATCTGGCTGCCCAAGTTCGATCTGGACCAGATCATCGACAATTTGCCCTGTGCCACGTCGATGATGGGCGTCCCAACCTTCTATACGCGCCTGTTGGACGACCCGCGTTTTACCAGGGAACTGGCCACCCATATGCGCCTGTTCGTTTCCGGATCGGCACCGCTGCGGGCGGAAACCCATGCGCAGTTCGAAAAACGAACGGGGCATCGCATCCTTGAACGCTATGGCATGACTGAAACCAACATGAACACGTCAAACCCGTATGACGGCGAGCGGCGCGCCGGAACGGTCGGGCACCCGCTGCCCGGAGTCGAACTGAAGATCTGTGATTCAGACGGCAATACCCTGCCTGCGGGCGAGATCGGCACAATTGAAGTGCGCGGGCCCAACGTCTTCAAAGGGTATTGGCAGATGCCTGAAAAAACCGCTGCCGAACTGCGCGACAACGGCTTTTTCATCACCGGTGATCTGGGCCGCATCGACGAGGATGGCTACGTTCATATCGTTGGTCGCAACAAGGATCTGATCATTTCGGGCGGTTACAACATCTACCCAAAAGAGATCGAGATGGTTCTCGATGATCAACCCGGTGTTCTGGAAAGCGCCGTGATCGGCGTGCCGCATCCCGATTTCGGTGAAACGGTTGTTGGTGTCATCGTGGCTGAGCCCGGCCAGACCCCTGATCCGGATGCGATAACGGGCGCGGTCCACGAAAGTCTGGCCCGGTTCAAGCATCCGCGCAAGCTGATCGTTCTGGATGAGCTGCCCCGCAACACGATGGGCAAGGTTCAAAAGAACATTCTGCGTGACCGATACAAAGACCTCTTCATGACCGTATGAGTGGGTCTCGGCAAAGCGGGGTTCAGCGGATGCAGCCCCTGAAAAGAAAACCAGGCGAGGGTGTCCCCGCCTGATTTATTCATGAGTCAGGCAACCAGATCGAACCGGTCGTTGTTCATGATCTTGGTCCATGCCGCCACAAAGTCGCGCACGAACTTCTCGGCATTGTCGTCCTGAGCGTAGACCTCAGCATAGCTGCGCAGGATCGAGTTCGAACCGAAGACCAGATCTGCGCTGGTTGCGGTGAACTTGACCTCACCCGAGGCGCGGTCGCGCAGCTCATAGGTGCCTCCGTCAACCGGATGCCAGCTCAGCGACATATCCGTCAGGTTGACGAAAAAGTCGGTTGTCAGCTGGCCCACCCGGTCAGTGAAGACACCATGCGGCGATCCGCCATGGTTGGCACCCAGCACACGCAGACCACCGACCAGAACGGTCATCTCGGCCGCGGTCAGACCCAGCAGTTGCGCACGATCCAGCATCATCGCCTCTGGCGAGACCGCGTATTCCTTCAGCTGCCAGTTGCGGAACCCGTCCGCCAGCGGCTCAAGTACCGAGAAACTGTCCACATCGGTCTGCTCGTCCGACGCGTCGCCGCGACCGGCCGAGAACGGAACCGCCACGTCAAAGCCTGCGGCCTTGATCGCCTGCTCCAGCCCGACATTGCCCGCCAGAACGATCACGTCGGCAATCGAGGCACCGGTTTCAGCCGCGATCGGTTCCAGCACACCCAGCACTTTTGCCAGACGCTCTGGCTCGTTGCCTGCCCAGTCCTTTTGCGGCGCCAGTCGGATGCGCGTCCCATTTGCGCCACCGCGCTTGTCCGAGCCACGGAAGGTGCGGGCACTGTCCCAGGCGGTGGTGATCATCTCGACCGCGGTCAGGCCGCTGTCTGCGATCTTGGCCTTGACGGCATCAATGTCATAATCTGTCGAACCCGCCGGGATCGGATCCTGCCAGATCAGGTCTTCTGACGGCACGTCCGGTCCATAATAGTTGACGCGCGGACCCATGTCGCGGTGAGTCAACTTGAACCAGGCACGTGCGAATGTATCGGCAAAATAGTCCGGATCCGCCATGAATTTCTGACAGATCGCGTTGTAGGTCGGGTCGACCTTCATCGCCATGTCCGCATCGGTCATCATCGGCATGCGACGAACAGTGGGGTCGGTCGGGTCGACCGGCTTTTCGTCTTCCGGCATGTTGACGGGCTGCCACTGATGGGCACCGGCGGGTGATTTTCCCAGCTCCCATTCATAGCCGAACAGATAGTCGAAATAGCCCATGTCAAATTTCAGGGGCTCTTTCGTCCACGCCCCTTCGATCCCCGAGGTAAAGGCATTGGCCGCTTTACCGTTCTGATCAGGGTTCTCCCATCCCAGACCCTGGCTGGACACGGGGCAGGCTTCGGGCTCGGCGCCGATATTGTCGCCTGGCATCGCACCATGGGCCTTGCCGACCGTATGACCACCGCAGGTCAACGCCGCGGTCTCTTCGTCATCCATCGCCATACGGGCAAAGGTTTCACGGATATGCAGCGCGGTTTTGGCCGGATCCGGATTGCCGTTCACGCCTTCGGGGTTCACATAGATCAGGCCCATATGCACCGCACCCAGAGGGTTTTCCAGCGTGCCGGGGGTTTCCAGATCGCCATAGCGATTCTCGGACGGGGCCAGCCACTGGTTTTCCGACCCCCAGTAAACATCTTTCTCGGGCCCCCAGATATCTTCGCGACCAAACCCAAAGCCAAAGGTCTTCAGCCCCATGGCTTCATAGGCCACCGTGCCCGACAGAACGATCAGGTCAGCCCAGGACAGCGCGTTGCCGTATTTCTTTTTCACCGGCCACAACAGACGCCGGGCTTTGTCCAGGCTTGCATTGTCCGGCCATGAATTCAGCGGCGCAAACCGGATGTTGCCTGAACCGGCGCCACCTCGACCATCCCCCAGACGGTAAGACCCGGCCGAGTGCCACGCCAGACGGATCATCAGCCCACCGTAGTGACCCCAGTCTGCCGGCCACCAGTCCTGACTGTCGGTCAGCAGCGCCTCGACATCGGCACGAACCGCCTTGAAGTCCAGGCCCTTGACCGCTTCTCGGTGATTGTAATCCGCATCCATCGGGTTGGTGCGCGTGTCGTGCTGGCTCAGAATGTCCAGGTTCAGCGAGTCCGGCCACCACTTGGTGACGGAATTGCCCGTTCCAGTATTGCCGCCATGCATGACGGGGCAGCCGCCGGATTGATGATTGTGGGGGGTACCGTCCATTGTAAATCTCCTGAGTATTTACCTAGGGGTTCAGATATCTTGACTCGTACCGTACAGCTTCGATAATTGGAAATTTGTTATTACTATCGTTGTGATTAGTTTTTCATATGAAAACACTGACCCTCAAACACCTGCGCTATTTCGAGGCGCTCGCCACGCATGGCCACTTTGGCAAAGCGGCTGCGGCCAGTGCGATATCGCAGCCCGCGCTTTCCATACAAATCAAAGAGCTGGAAGCAATCATGGGTGGGCCGCTGGTCGAACGCGCGGCCCGGCAAACCCGCCTGACAGCGCTTGGTGAAGACGTGCTGAAACATGGCCGCGAAATCCTGACCCGGGTCGAGGATTTGGGGAAATTGGTGCAATCCCCCTCAGGCCCTTTGTCCGGCCGCATCAGAATCGGGGTCATTCCCACGGTTGCACCTTATTTGCTGCCCTCGATCATCAAAGCTTTGTCGCAACGTTTCCCGCAACTGACCATCGAACCAAAGGAAACGATAACCAAGACGTTAATCGGTGAAATACTGGATTCAAAACTGGATTTTGGCGTCGTTGCCCTGCCTGTCTCGGAACCCAACCTCCGAGAATTCTCGCTGTTCAACGAAGACTTTCTGTTGGTTCGCCCGGCGCAGGATGCCAACCTGCCGATGCCAAGTTCCTCGCAGCTCAGAACCATGCGCCTGCTGTTGCTGGAAGAGGGGCATTGCTTCAGGGATCAGGCCCTGTCCTTCTGCTCAATCCGCAATATCGAACCGCAGCACATCATGGAGGGCAGTTCGCTTTCTACACTGGTTCAGATGGTCGGCGCCGGCATCGGTGTAACTCTGATACCGGAAATGGCGGTTGGGCTGGAAACCCGATCCGCGGATGTGTCCATTGCCCGGTTTCAGGACACACCGCCGACGCGGACGATTGGTCTGATCTGGCGAAAGACCAACCCGCTTAGCGAAAATCTATTGAAGATCGGCGCGATCATCCGCAAAACAGCAGAAGAAAACACGTGGGGCATGAAACCACCGCAACCCAAAGCTATCAGCTGACCCCCAAAACGTTGTTCCACAGCGCGGAGCCAGACCCGCCGCAACCCATCAGTCGTCACCCGTATAAAAGCCGATCACATCATTCTCGGTCGTTGCGCCAAGACCGTTCAGCAATCGGTTGGAATAGTTGAAATAGGCGCAGACCTGGTTGACCTCCAGGATCTCTCCGTCTTCACAGCCTGCGATCTTGAGCACTTCGAAGTCGGACTTGACCATTTTACCGACATCCTTCGTCAGCTTGGCGGCATAGCGCAGCAGCGCCAGTTCTTTGCCTTCGAATTCATCCTCGGGCCGATGGGCCTTGAGCGCGACAAAAATCCGGTCGCTGCGCGGCTGGTCCTTCAGCAGGTTGCGCACGTTCATGAAGTGATGGGTCAGTGAATAGGTGCAATCATTCAGGATCGAAGTATAGCTGGCGACAACCTCGAGAAACCAGAATGGCAACTGGTTGTCATCGGAATGCAGGACCGAACGATACAGCGTCACATGCCCGTTCATCGTTTCGGGGCGCAATGAATGCACACGCATGACCGTGTCAACGGTGCCATGAGGGGTGCGGGCCTTGTCCAGCAGCTCTTTCAGGCGGCCGTCGGCCTTGCCGTCCGAGATCATCTCGATCCAAGCACTCATTGCTATGTCTCCTGTCCTGTTCGGGCCCAGCTTATGAACAAAGCCCTCAAGCATGTCAGTTAATTTTTTTCTTAAGGTGAAATTTTTTCTGGATCACAGAAACGTGAAAGATGTAAAACACCAACGCGGGGGATTTGTTGAGGATCAGCGGAAATGCACAGTCCAGATCTCATGGCGGGTGCTGAAAACCTGTTGTTCAGATGCGGTGGCCTGACGGCGGGCAACCAGTTGCTTGTGGTCTGCGAAGATGCGGCCAACGGTTATTATGATGCCGAGATCACAGGGGCTATCGTCGACTGTGCCCGACAGAACCGGATCAAAACCGCAGTTCGAACTCTCCCATTCGAACCCATGGGTCCCTTGGTGCCTGAAGAGCTGAAATCGGCGATGAAGTCGGCGGACTGCACCCTGTTTCTGTCCCGCACCGGCGATCAGATAAGGTTCGACGCGGGCATGGAGGACGTTCGGCCCATCATGTCGTATGCGCTGGACGCCGGAATGCTGGCGTCGGGTTTCGGGCGAGCCAACTACACCGGGTTCGTCGAGCTGAAAAACGCTGTCAACACGCTGCTGGCCAACGCCGGGCGCATCCACGTGACCTGCCCGCTTGGCACCAACTTCGCTGGCCCGGGCGCCGCCTTCCCGCCATCAGGCGCCACGGATGTCAGCATCACGCGTTTTCCGATGTCGGTTTTTGCCCCGGTTCCCGCGCAGGGGTTCTCTGGTGTGCTGGTTCAGGACGGGTTTCTGGTCGGCACCGGATCGAAGTTCTATGAACCATACGGCTGTGACCTGCGAGAACCGCTGATCATCGGGTTCGAAAACAACCGCCTGACCGGTTTTGACGGCCATCCCATGGATGTGCATTGCGCGCAGATGCATTATGAAAAGGTCGGTCGGATGTTCGGTCTTGATCCCCTGACCATGCATTCCTGGCACGCAGGTATCCATCCGGGCTGCGCCTATACCACCCCTGCCCAAAGCAGCTTTGAACGTTGGAGCGGATCTGCCTTTGGCAATCCGCGCCTGCTGCACTTTCACACTTGCGGGCATTATGCGCCGGGTGAGATTTCACTCAACGTGCTGGATCCCACGATCCGGGTGGATGGTGTTGCAATCTGGGATGCCGGTGTTCTCCGGGCCGATTTGTTGCCAGGTGGAACGGAAATCCTCGAACAGTATCCCTGTATCAAAGCGGTGTTCGACGACCCGGCCCGACTCGTAGGCCAGGGCGCGAACGGGCGCTTGTCGGCCGGTTGATCAGCCAGCCTCCTGCGCAATCAGTTTTGCAACCCGCGCGCGGAAGCGCATCGCGCCCGCGTCCAGCCCGAGGTTGATATAGCCGGTCTTGCGCCGTGCCATACCTGTTTGGACGTATTCCAGAACCTCTTTGTCCTCGTTGAAGGCCATGACCGCGCCCTCAAACATGCGCTGCGACATGGCTGCGTCATCCGCGTGCATGTTGCGGTGCTGGAACCAGAAATACCGAGAGGTTTCCGCATCGACCGGCGTGATGAAATTGTACGAAATGTTCACAAAGGCATTGGGCGACATCGGTCGATCCGCCCCGCCCTCACCCGTCGGAGTGTAAACGGACATGTTGATCGCAGTGGACGGCAGACGGCATTCGTAATGCTGCATGCGGTCACAACTTGGCCCAAACGGCAGTATCGGCGCGTAGTAGGGCGGCGCGGGTTCGTCCGCGATCCAGCGCGAAACAATGACACCGCTTTCGGTTTCTTCAAGATCCAGCGGGCGGTTGTCGGTCCCTGCCCCGGCAAACGAGGTCAGATGCACCCAGGCCACATGGCTTGGATCCAGCAGGTTGTCGATGATGTAAAGGTAGTGGCACGCCATCTCCATCGCTCCGGTCCGGGTCTTGCCCCAGGACGGGTTGTCGAAATTGGGGATGTCGATGATATCGTCAGTGCTTGAGTTATCCGGGTCTCCCATCCAGAGCCACAGAAACCCCCAGCGATCTTCGGCAGGGAAGGCATGCACGGCGGCGCGGCGCGGAGGATTGTCCAGCTGTGTGGGGGCGCTGACGCATTCACCGCCGCAGCCGAAAGTCAGACCGTGATAGCCGCAAACCACATGGTCCCCTTCAATGGTGCCCCGAGACAGCGGCAGCTTTCTATGCGGGCATGCGTCCTCCAACGCGATCGCTTTGCCTGTTGTGTCACGATAGACTACTATCTCTTCGCCCAGCATTCGCACGGCGCTCAGGCTGCGGCCAAAATCCTCGGACCGTCCGGCGACATACCAGCTGTTGCGAATAAACCCCTCTGCTCCGGCCAGATCAGGACGCATGTTTCTTACTCCGAAAACACATCAAAAGCATTGAGCGCCTTGGCGCTATACGCATAGGACGGCCCTCCGCCCATATAGGTGGCCATGGCCAACGCCTCGCACATCTCTTCGCGGGTAGCGTCCAGCCGGACCAGCGAACGCACATGAAATCCAATGCAACTGTCGCAGCGGGTCGCGATCGCAATGCCAAGCGCCATGAACTCCTTGGTTTTCTCGCTCAGCGCGCCATCGGTCTTGGCGGCCTTTCCCATGATGCCAAAGCCGCGCACTGTTTCAGGCACCTCCTTTGAAAAGGCCCCGATATTGGCCTCGGTCTCGGCCATGAAATCTTTCCAGTCCATTTTTTGCTCCTTATCCGCGCTCGTCCGCGCCCATACGACGCTCCAGCCAGCGCACCCCGGCTGAGATGATCAGAACCAGGATCAGATACTCGAAAATCAGCAGGGTATAGATTTCCAGCGGGCGGTATTCCGTCACCACCAACTCATTCGCGCGGCGGGTCAGTTCCTGCATCCCGATGACGCTGGCGAAGGCGCTCATCTTGACGATGTAGATGAACTGGTTTGCCAGCGGCGGCAGAATACGCCGGATTGCCTGTGGCAGGATCACGTAGCGCATGGTCTGCACATAGTTCAGCCCAATGGTTTGCGCCGCCTCGCGCTGGCCTCGGGCAATGGACTGAATCCCCGCGCGGTAGATTTCGGCAGTAAAGGCACTGTCAGAAATCGCCAACGTAAGGATCGCACCCCAAAAGGGATCAATGGGGATGTTCACCCCCATGGACTGAAACACGATCGGCAAGCCGTAAAACACCCAAAACAACATCGGCAGCAGAGGGATGGCGCGGATGAACTCCACGTAAATTCGGTTAAGCATCCGCCAGCCGCGTTTCTCGGACAACCCCGGCAAGGCGACCAGCAGCCCGATGGCGATCGAAATAACGGCGGCAATCAACGAAATCTGGATCGTCGCGCCCATGCCCGAGATCAAGAATTTCACATTGGTCCAACCCGACGCCGTGGTCGGATCGATCACGTACCAGCCCCAGGTCTGGGACGACGAACATCCTGCCAGCAGAAAAAGTGGAAGAATCAGAAGGGTTTTTTTCATCGGCTCAACTCAGTGCTGCAAAATCTGGCTGAGGAATTGGCGGCACCGTTCGGATTGAGGTGCCGTGAAGAAATGTTCGGGGTTGCCTTCCTCGACAATTTCGCCTGCATCCATGAAGATCATCTTGTCCGCCACCTTGCGGGCAAATCCCATCTCGTGCGTGACAACCACCATGGTCATGCCCTCATTCGCCAGTTCGACCATCACATCCAGCACTTCCGAAATCATCTCGGGGTCCAGCGCCGAAGTGGGTTCATCAAACAACAAGACGCGCGGCTCCATGCACAGGGATCGCGCTATGGCGACGCGTTGCTGCTGACCGCCCGACAACTGAATGGGCTTTTTTTCGGCCTGATCGGGAATATGCACCCGATCCAAATAATGACGTGCTTTTTCCTCTGCCTCTTTGCGGCTTAGACCGCGCGCTTTGACCGGGCCCAATGTCAGGTTCTCCAACACGGTCAGATGAGGGAACAGGTTGAATTGCTGGAACACCATGCCGACCTCGGACCGGATCCTGGCCACGGATTTTGCGTCATCCGTCAACTCGATCCCATCTACGCGAATGGTTCCTTTCTGGTGCTTTTCCAACTGGTTGATACATCGCACAACAGTGGATTTTCCTGACCCTGAAGGTCCGCAGATCACCACCTTTTCGCCGCTGTTAACTGTCAGATTGATATCTTTGAGAACGTGAAACGTGTCGAACCACTTGTTCACGCCCACAAGGTCGATTGCGGCGTCTGGCATAAGCTGAGCTGCCCCTGTTTTAGTCCCAGTATAATATTTTCTTGAGGTTATCTTTCCCTTTGGGCTTAAATCAATGAAGAATACGGCCACAAGGTCGAAACGCCACCAACGGGAGAAACCTATGAACACTTTTTGGAAAGCTGCGGCAGCCGCTGCGCTTGGGCTTGTATTGTCAGGCGCTGCCAACGCGCAATCTGCACTGAACGAGGTGCTGGATTCCGGCGTGCTCAAGGTTGGCACCACGGGCGATTGGAACCCCATGTCCCTCCGCGACCCTGCAACCAACAGCTACAAGGGGTATGACATCGACATCATGAACGAGCTGGCCGCCGATCTGGGTGTTGAGGTCGAATATGTCCCTACCGACTGGAAAACACTGGTCAACGGTGTGGTGGCAGGCAAGTATCACCTGACCGGGTCAGCTTCGATTTCGCCACCGCGTATGAAGGTCGCGGGCTTTTCCGACAGCTATATTTCAGTGGAGCTCTTCCCATACACGACGAAGGATAAGGCCGACAAATTCGACGGTTATGACTCGATCAACCAACCCGGAGTGGCGGTTGCAACGACTTTGGGCACCACATTCGAAAAACGAGTCCGCGAGTGGTTCCCGAATGCTGAGATCAAGGTGGTCGAGGCGCCGGCCCGCGGTTTTCAGGAAGTAATCGCCGGTCGGGCCGACGTGTTCATCACGTCGAACATCGAAGGTTCGACCCTGGAGGAAAAGTTTCCCATAGTACGCGTCAAAAACGCGGGTCCCCGTTCGCCGTCGCCCATCGCGATGATCCTGCCGCAGGCGGATCAGGTCTGGATCAACTATGTGAACAACTGGATCGAAGTGAAAAAGGCACAAGGGTTTTTCGAAGCAAATCGCAAGAAATGGGGTCTCTGACCCTTTTCACATTGCTTTGTTCCCCGAACGCCCGGCCCTGTTGCCGGGCGTTTTCAATTGTCGCCCGACACGGCTTTGGAAACCACGGTGACAAAGCTGACCTTGTCTGTTTTCAACTCGATCGGCCCGTGGGTGGCATTTGAATCAAAACTCAGGCTGTCGCCCGGACGCATATGATAAGCTGCTTCACCGCAACCATAAACCATCTCACCAGCTGTAACATGGATGAATTCGACACCCTGGTGTTGGTAAAGCGGACGTTCGTCCAACGGGCCTTCCAATGTAACGCTGAAACTCTCGAAACTGACATGTTTTGCTTCCGCCCGACCGATCAGCTTGTAACTGTGCCCAAAACCGCTGCCCAACCGTTGAACGGTTACGCCTTCGCCTGCGGCCACAAATGACACGTCCGTGCGTTCGACCGTACCAGCGAAAAAGTTGATCAGGGGAACGCCAATCCCTCCTGCCAGGGCCTCAAGCGTCGCCAGTGAAGCAGACACCTGACCGCGCTCGATCTTGGAAATCATCGCCGTGGATACACCGGACCGCTGAGACAGTTCGGCCAGAGTCAACCCTGTCAGCGTCCGGTGAGTCTTAACTGCTGACCCAACCAGTTGATCCAGAGGCGGTTTTTCGGCGGAAAGAACAGGTGAATCTTCCATTTGCGAAGCCTATCGACACGAATGAAAAAGGCAAAAGAAATGTCATCGAACCACTCGCATAAATTCGACGGCAACCCCTTAACCTCCGTTCAGAATGTCTCCTGTAAGATCATTCAACTTTGCCAACCCGTCCCGCAAATGATCTTCGGGCAGGGCCGAGCTGAACCGAAAATGACTCTCGACCCCGAACCGCGACCCAGGAATGACCAACACGTCTTTCTCGCGCAACAGGCGCATGCTGAAATCCTCCGATGCGATCGGTAGATTGAACCGCACGAACGACATGGCCGACGCCTGAGGTGGTACAACGGAAAACACCCCCTGATGCCGCGCCAGTTCTTCCGTCAGAACGTCAAACCCCGTGCGGATCAGACGGCGCGCGCGGGCTTTCAGTTTGGATCGCGCTGGTTCGGCAAGTGCCTTGTCCGCCAGTTCCATCGACAACATGGATGCCGCGATCGAAGCATATTCGTGCCGCCGCCAGCATTGCTGAATAATATCTTCCGGCCCCACAAGCCAACCCAGCCTCAGACCCGGAAGTCCATAGGCCTTGGACATGGAGTTCACCACAAGAACCCTGTCCGTACTCCCCCAGAAGGAGGGCGTTTCAGTATCTCCTTCCCGCTCGGTTCCAGCATATACCTCGTCCGAAACTATCCAGGCGCCGACTCGCTCGGCTGCCGACACGATACGCGCGCGGTCCGCTTCGCCCAGAATTCGGCCCGTTGGATTGTTCGGATTGACCACATGAATGATGCGGGTCCGGTCATCGACGGCCCGCTCAAGCGCCTCGGCGTCAATGCCCCACCCTGCGGATTCGATCAGATCGACCCAGCGCACCTCGTTTCCACGATTGGCGGCGTTTCCTGAAATCTGCTCATAGGTCGGTCGAAAACACACAACATTGTCGCCGGGCCCTAACACCGTATTGGTGACCAGAGTGTTCGCTTCGGTTGCCCCGACCGTGACCATTACCCCATCCGGAGAAGCCCCCGGGTAAAAATCTGCGATGGTTTCGCGCAGGGATTGCTTTCCATTGACTTGCGGGTAATCGATCATCGTGGTCAGCAGAGTATCGAGATCAATCTGTGCCAGATCCATCAATCCCTGGAGCGACATAGGGTGTACGCCGCTTTCCGAGAAATTGAAGACCACTCCGTGCTCTGTGTCGGATAGGAACTGTTCGACGCGAAAAGGCTGAAAACTCCGGTTGATCATGACTCATCCTTTGTTCGGGTGGGCTTCGTGCCCGCCGCCCTTAATCGGCCGCTTCTATACGAACCGTTCTGATACTGGGATCAACGCGACTGTAAGCGGCCAGCAATCGCGCCGTCCATTTCTGTGCAATGTAGTCAGCCATAAACCGCGAGGGCGCAACCAGGGTGACGCTTCCCCCTGCCCTTTCCGCCTCGGACAGGTGTCGAAACCAGCTCGCCCACAGCTCGGGATCACGCCCGTGGAGAATCGATTGCACCTGTGACCAGACATCTTCAGCCGCAACTTCAGGTCCCACGGGCTTTGCCGCGAAAGGCACGACATTTGTAACGGGCTCGGAATCTTCACTCATCCGGGTCTGGAAATCGGGTCCTATGATCGGCCAGACCTCCTGCGTATCAATCATGATCTGTTTAAGGTCGATTTCGTAGACAGCGACCCGACCCCGAGCAGCAGGACGTTTTACCGTTACCCAGCCTAATGCGCGAAAATTGGCCATTTCGCGCTTTACGGTCCTTTCGTTCACTGCCCACAGGCGCGAAATTTCTTTACGCCCAATCGATAATTCATTGTTCCGCCAATTATATCGGGTCGTAATCATGGCAATGATGCGCAGTATACTTCGCTGTCGATGCTTGTCGCCTGACAACGCGTAAATGGTGAGCGCCGATAATATATCGTATTTTAAGGCCGCCGCATTTCGCCCGACCGGTTTAGCCAGCTGCATACCCGTTCTCACCGCTCTGTCTGCCTCGGACGGGTGTGCCCCGTCTATCTTGCGCTGTTTGCCAACGCTTTTCGTCATCTTGGCCTAATTAGCGTCCAAAGCTTCGATTCTGTCAAGAAGAGTCTGAAAACGGTCGGAAACTTGCGCCAATCCAGATCAAAAAATAAAAGAAATCTGGTGAAGTATTGGTGAGGGGGGACATATAGGGTGTCCCCTTATTCTTGTATTATGTCCCCCTATATGTCGCCGATTCATGACAAATGCCCCCCTAAATGCGGTTGAGGGTTCCATGCGAATCGTCGCCCTACATCTTTCGACCGCCCGAATCGGATTCAGGCTTGTAGGCCCTTGTTTTCTTACCCGTGGGTAAGGTTGTAGTTTCATCATATTTTCTTTTGCGTAAAGCGCAAATCAAGCGTAAATAACAAATGAACAGAAATTTACGTTCTAAGCAAAGAGACATGAGGCATGTACACGCACGAAGACCTGAATGCATTGCGCAATCAATCTCTCAAACTACAGGGGTGGATTCGTCAGCAGACTTTTAGCCCCGAGATGGAGAAGACACTCCGCCGGTTCTCGAGCTGGGAGGTTTCCGAGCTGATCTTCCGGGTCAACCAGTCAACTTTTCGCGGAAAGCTTGCCGCTGATCCATCTCTGCCTGGTGGCGAAGTTGAGCCCGAGGGACGGCAGCGCTGGTTTAGCCTGGAAGAAGTGAATGAGTTGCGACGGCGGCTCAAAGTGAATCGCAAGTCCCTTATGCCACCTCGTCCCGAGGGTAAACGTGCCATTCGTGCGGCTGTGGCAAACTTCAAGGGCGGTGCGGGCAAGTCGACCGTAGCGTTGCATCTTGCTCATGCGGCCGCGCTTGATGGTTATCGCGTTCTCGTCGTGGACTTCGACCCTCAGGCAACGTTGAGCCATTCGATGGGTCTGACCGATGTGGCCGAAGACTATACTGTCTGGGGGATCATGGCGCGTGACCTGATCCGCGAGACGGAACGTATGAACAACCGGCCCGCAGCCGCGGAGTCTGGAACCGCCCTACCCCACCGGGAGTTGCCGCCGGCGATTACGGATATGGGGCTTGGTGACCTGCGGATCAGCGATTTCATCAGAAAGACATCATGGTCCACCATCGATGCAATACCATCCTGTGCGAACGCTGCCTTCGTCGAGTTCGCCTCAGCGCAATATCGCCACCTGAACCCAGAATGGTCTTTCTTTGCTGCGGTGTCCCGCTATCTGGATCAAATCCCTGATGATGCCTATGACCTGATTCTGTTCGATTGCCCTCCTGCCATTGGATATCAGTCAATGAATGCGGTGTTCGCGGCGGACATGTTGTACATCCCGTCCGGCCCGGGGTATTGGGAATATGATTCGACCACATCCTTTATCGGTCAGCTGGCCGAGGCTTTAGAGGATCTGGCTTACGGGTTCGACAAAACCTTACCCACGGGTAAGATCGGCCTTCCCAAAACGTTCTGCGAGTTGCGGTTCCTGCTCACGCGGTACGAGCCCGGCAACGCTTTGCATCTGGCGATGTTTGATGCCTTTCAGAAAGTTTTCGGGGACCACGTAGCCCAGCACCCGGTTGAAATGACCCGCGCGGTTGAACAATCGGGCCGCTTTCTGAGCTCAGTCTACGAAATGGATTATCGCGAGATGACCCGGGAAACCTGGCGCCGGGCGCGTTCGACTTTTGACAATGTTTACGAGGAATTCCGGGGTGTGATGCTGTCTGCCTGGGACAAGCTGGAGGATGACGCATGAGCCGTAAGCGCAGAATGTTTGATATCGACCTACCTGCAATGGATGATATTCCTGTCGGCATGGTTCCGGACAAGGTTCTTGAAAAGCGGCGCGGCCCGATGGCTGCGGCCATTTCGGAAAATGCCGATGCGCTGCGCGACCAGCAATCGACGGAAGAATCAATTCGTGCAGAGAATGATCGCCTTGCGCATGAACTGGTTCGCCTGCGGTCCGAAGGTCTGGTAACGGAACGGGTGGCATTGGCTGACATCCTTTTTGAAAAGCTGACGCGGGATCGCAAGCCGGGACCGGATCCTGAACTGGACGAACTAAAGGCGTCAATCCGGGAAATCGGATTGTCCAACCCGATCCGACTTGAGCGTCGTTCAGATGGTCGATTTGAATTGATCCAGGGAATGCGACGCCTGTCAGCCTATCGGGCCTTGTATGAAGAAACGGGCGATGAGTTCTACGGCAGAATTCCGGCGGGTATCTCAGAGGCGGGCGATCTCGATACCAGTTACCGGCGCATGGTGGATGAGAACCTGGTCCGCAAGGATATCTCTTTTGCTGAAATGGGCGCTCTCGCACGCGCGTATGCCGAAGACCCGGCAAATGATTGCCCGGATGTAGACAAGGCGGTTTCCACGCTGTTTAAATCTGCCAGTTATACAAAGCGGAGTTACATCAGATCATTTGCCAGTTTGCTGATGATGTTGGACAAGGTGCTGAAACATCCGAACGAAATTCCGCGCAACGTAGGCGTTGAGCTGAAGCGCAAACTGGATGCAACGCCAGGTTTGGTGCGCCAGGTGAGTGACGCGGTCATGAGCGAGCCGGACCGAGACGGAGCGCGGGAGGTCGCAATTCTCAGGTCTTTTCTGGGCGCTCCGGAAACAGGCGTGGCAAAGAAGGTTCCCGTTGAAAGTGCCGGCAAACCACGACGTGCAAAGACCACGTTTCAGGTATCTGGGCGGGCAGGGATCGCGAAATGCTCTGCTTCCAGCGGCCGAATTGAGTTGCGATACGATTTGGACTTTACGCGTGTCGACCGCAGCAAACTTGAGGCGGCGATTGCTGCTCTGATTGATGCTCTCCCTGAAGAAGATGATCTTACCCATGGGTAAGATTCTGTTCGAAGGTTCGAAAAAGGGCGCCGGATCAAACCGACGCCTGAGTCTTTTCGCAAAAGCCTAGCGGGTACCAACAAAAGCTTCCTGCCCACAAGGCTTCTAGGTTTGATCCATTGTCCCGGGGCGAGCGTGACGAGGGGCTTGAGAGCGCGAGGCTTCAGCCATTTGTTCAGAAGTGGTGGTTTCACGGGATGTTGTAGCTGCCTAACAACACAAAGTTCAGGTCGACGCGAGTATGTTTTTATTGGCGAAGGGTCTCCGGCAACTGCTTGAGCTTGCCGCTTGCAAAGGATGGAACGGAAGGTGCCAAGGTCACATGACAGCCAGTCTGCGCCAGATGTTCGGCGAGGCAAATTATATCTGATAAGGGATACTTATCGGATGTAATAGGGAATCTGAATGGCTGCGAATGTAGTGCGCAAAAACTACTTATTTTGCGCGTAAAAAGGGTGGGGCATTTGTATCACGGTACACGGATGTGTCGCAAACTATGAGGTCCAATTGACGAACATGGGTAATCTGACGATTGTTCCCGCCGAATAGTTTTCGAACAGGTTTCAGTATAATCGGATGTGTCGCAAATTTTTGGAGCGGCCAGCGACAGCGACTTATCAGACAAACTTATCCTACGATCTCTGCAAATAG